>JBDRSZ010000157.1:0-11749 GCA_043824415.1 bacterium
GGATTTCTCTACGAAACTGAGCTAAACACTCTTTTCTATCACCACTCCAATTCTTTTCGAACCCTGGACTCATCCCGATAAAAAGTCGGGATTGCTCTACCAAACTGAGCTACACACTCTTGTCTATCACCACTCCAATTCTTTTCGAACCCTGGACTCATCCCGATAAAAAGTCGGGATTGCTCTACCAAACTGAGCTACACACTCAACCGGACGCTAAAAATAATAAAAAAAGCCTGTAATGTCAACCCTCAAAACGGCATCCATAAAAAAAATCCGGAATCCGATGCCGTCACATCCAAATCGTCTGCTCCCGATTCGTCCCGACGGATACAAGGGCAATGGGCGTTTCAGCGATCTCTTCGATGCGTTTCAAATAGCTCCGGGCGTTCTTCGGAAGATCCTCAAACCTGCGGATGCCGGCAATCGATTCCTGCCATCCGGGGACGGACTCGTAGACCGGTTCGATCTCCTCCAAAACAGCGCCGTCCGTCGGAAAATGGCTCAACATTTCTCCCCGGTATCGATACCCCGTGCAGACCCGGATTTCCGCCAGCGTATCCAGGACATCCAGCTTCGTCACAGCCAGCCAGCCGATGGCGTTCACGCGGACGGCATACTCGGCGATCATTCCGTCAAACCAGCCGCACCGCCGCGGACGTCCCGTGGTCGCGCCGTACTCGTTCCCCATCTCCCGGATTTCCTCGCCGAACTCGCCCCGAAGCTCCGTCGGGAAAGGGCCGTTCCCCACGCGCGTCGTATACGCTTTAATCACGCCGATGACCCGGTCCACCGCTCCGGGGCTGATGCCCAGCCCGGTGAACGCTCCCCCGACCGTCGTATTCGACGACGTGACGAACGGATACGTCCCGAAATCGATGTCCAGGAGCATGCCCTGCGCGCCCTCTAGGAGAATTTTTTTCCCGGCCTTCATCTCTTCATGGAGCATCCAGGATGTATCGACGATCCGCTCCTGAACCTTATCCCGCAGACTGCCGAGCGAATCCATCGTTTCGGAGACATCCACGCCGCCCACGCCGTAGACTTTTTCTAAGATCAGATTCTTCAGCTTCACATTCTGGGAGACGCGGCTCTTCAGCCGAACGGGATCCAGCAAGTCCCCCATCCGAATGCCGATCCGACTGGCCTTGTCTGCGTAAGCCGGACCGATCCCCCTGCCCGTCGTCCCGATCTTCTCGCCCTCCTCCCTCTCTTCGAGCGCCTTGTCCAGGAGTTGATGGTACGGCAGGATCAGATGGGCGTTCCGGCTGATGGTCAGGCGGTCCGTGACCCCGATCCCTTTCTCTTCCAGGAGCGCGATTTCTTCCAGCAACGAGACGGGATTGATGACCACGCCGTTGCCGATGATGCACTTCGTGTGGGGCCTCAGAATTCCGGTGGGGATGAGATGCAGGATAAACTTCTCATCGTCGAACTCCACAGTATGGCCCGCGTTCGGACCTCCCTGGTATCTAACGACGACATCCGAGGTTTCTCCCAACAGATCGACGACCTTCCCCTTCCCCTCGTCGCCCCACTGGGTTCCCAGCACGATCTGTACGGCGGCCTCTTCTCTACGAAAAGCTGGCAACGGCATCGCCCTCGTCATTAAAAACTTCAAACACGCGCTGCAGCTTGGTTATCCGTAAAAGCTCTTCGAGCTTCTTCGCCAGATGAAGAAGCTTCAGATCTCCCCCGCTGTTCCGAACAGTCGTCAACCCTCCGATGAGGATGCCCAACCCGGAACTGTTCATCCAATCGACCATCGCCATATCCACGATGATTTTATTCTGACCGCTTTCGATGAGATCGTGAAGTTCCTCCGACAGGAGCGCGGCGTCTGGCCCCCCCACCATCTCCCCATCCAATTGGATGATAACGACATTCTTTCTCTCTCGAACGCTGAACTTCATCGCAACGCTTCCTCCAGACAATGGATTCTACACCATTGAACCGAAATTTTCATTGTTCAATAGAACCACGGATTCACCGGATCTTCTTCCTGGCCATCCGCAATTCCCGCTTTCCTCCGTGCCGCAGCTGCCACTCCAACACGACCGGACTCGCCACATAAATCGAGGAATACGTCCCCACGATGACGCCAATACACATGGCAAACGCAAAACCTTTAATGACCTCTCCTCCGAGAATAAAGAGGGTCAAAACGACGATAAACGTCGTCCCGGAAGTAACGATCGTTCGACTGAGAGTCTGATTGATACTCTTGTTGATGATGGCCTGCAGCGGCTCATTCCTCAATACTTTGAGATTCTCCCGAATCCGATCATACACCACGATCGTATCGTTCAGAGAGTAACCCACGATCGTAAGCATCGCGGCAATCTCCTTCAGGGAAATCTCGATATTCAGAAGGATGAAAATCCCCAGTGTGATGAGCACATCGTGAAACAGAGCAACGATCGCACCCACGGAAAACAGAAACTCAAATCGCCATCCGATGTAGATGAGGATGAGGAACAGTGCAAGAAGGATGGCCAATACCATCGCTTTCCTCAGCTCTTCACCGATCTTGGGGCCGACGGTGTCCACCTTGCGTACCTCATACACCGTATCCTTGAGCGACGCAGAGATCGCACTTTGAACATTTTCCGCCATCTCTGTTGCACTCATTCCTTTCTGCTGGGCCACGTAGATGACATATTCGTTCCTCGTTCCGAAACGCTTAATCTCACTCGTACCCAATCCAATGGGATCGAGAGAGTTTCTGATCTCATTTGTCGTGACTTCCTTCTCAAACCGAAGGACGATTGAAGTCCCTCCCTTAAAATCGATGCCGTAATTCGGACCTCCCCGCACGATCACGGAAACGACTCCGACGAGTAGCAGAAAAACTGAAGCGGCGTATGCATACTTTCGCTTGGATATAAAATCGATATTCGTTGATCGAAATAACTCCATGCTTCACCCTTCCTTCAAGTAATGACCAGTCAAAAATTCTTTCCAGAATGACCATCCATGGGATGGCTTCAATTGAACGATAAAACAACCGTAAATTGGACAGAGTGAGTCAGCAAAGTCGATTTAGGATTTAAAAGCCTGCGCTCCTAACGCGATCTACGGTCGATTAAACCTTTTATCATGAATAGGACTTGAATTTTGAGTCGAGTTTTACAGCACAATACATACCTCAACGATGACTTGTGCGCCGAAGGCGCATCAAATACTTAATTTCACCAACGTTCTTTTGGATGTGATATTGTCAAAAATGACACGCGTCACGACAAGAGCCGTAAACATGCTGACGACAATCCCGATTGAAAGCGTGATAGCAAATCCTCGGATCGGCCCCGTGCCGAACTGGTACAGGACGAGAGCCGTCAGAAGGGTGGTTAGGTTGGCGTCCATAATCGTCCGAAACGCTCTCGCATAACCGGCATCGATAGAAGCCCTCACCGTCTTCCCCGTCCTGAGTTCTTCTCGGATGCGCTCGAAGACGAGTACGTTGGCGTCCACAGCCATTCCGATCGTCAGGACGATCCCGGCGATACCCGGCAAGGTCAGTACAAAACGGAATTGGGCCAATACCGCCAACAGGAGCACAAGGTTGAGAATCAAAGCCACATCGGCAATAAAACCTGACATTCGGTAGTAGAAAATCATGAACAGCACAACAATCGACATTCCGATGAGAGCGGACAAACCGCCCTGGTTGATCGAATCACGACCCAAAGAAGGTCCTACCGTCCTTTCCTCCACGATCTGAACAGGAGCCGGCAAAGCGCCCGCTCGAAGCACGATGGAGAGCATCTTGGCCTCATCCATGTTGGGAATTCCAGTGATCCGACTCCGGCCTTGAGGAATCTTCGATTCGATCCTCGGAGCCGATACCACTTTATCATCCAGCACGATGGCCATAAATTTATTGATATTCGCCCCCGTGACGCGTGAGAAAATCCTCGATCCGCTCCTGTCAAGAGTAAAGTGGACTTCAGGCCTTCCGGCATACTGGGCGTCGGAACTGATATTGACTGTCGCATCGGTCAGATAACGTCCGGTAAGTTCGGGTTCGCGTTTTACAAGATATAAGGACCTGTATGATTTGTCCGCAATCCGAAAAGTCTCGGAACCCCACAAGAACTGGCCGTCCGTCGGAATGAGCGTGCGAATGTTTTCCTTCTCCAGAATCCTATCCACGGCTTTGACATTTTCGACGGGAACAGTCACTTCTCTTCCCTGCTGTCCGGAGGACCGAAGAAGAGCGATGAAAGGATTTTCTTTAAACGTTTGTTCGTCCACCAGAAGAGACGTATCGGATGTAGCGGTCTCATCCTGCGTGACAGCCTCATCACCGAAGAGTTCGCTCACGCTGATCACTTTATCCTGGCTCTCTTTCGGTGTTGTTTCCTGCTGGGAAGTATCTTTCTCCGCTTCAGCCGTCGGCTCCTCTATTTTTGCACCGCGCTCACGGGCCAACGCCCTGTCGATTTTCTGGATCGTCTCGGAAAAGACAGTCGGGTCTTTGAGCATTTTGAATTCAAGCAATGCCGTCTGTCCGATGAGGTTGCGCGCTTGCTCTGGGTCCGAAATACCGGGAAGCTGGATCAATATCCGCCTCGACCCCATCTTTGAAATATGAGGTTCGGAAACGCCGAACTCGTCGATACGGTTTTCAAGGATGCGCAATGAACGATCGATCGCATCATTGGCCTCTTTTTCCAACTCACTCAAAACCTTCCCGTCCGAGTCTCCCCGCTCTCCCCAATAACGATTCAGAGGAATGCCTTCTTCTTCGAAATTCCTGCTCAGGATGCTTAAAAATTCCTCTGAGCTCACATTCATCTCTTCCTGCGTCTTCTGAAGAATCGCATCGAAACGATCATCCTTATTCCGAACCTGCTGTTCGATCAGCTTAGGAAGATCCACTTCCAACGTTAGATACATTCCTCCCTGCAAATCCAGACCCATACGGATCGATTTGTCGATAAGTGGGACCAGTTTCCCTTCATCCTCCAGAGTTCTTTTGTTTTCGGGCGAAAGAGAAAAGAATTTGTAGGAAGGCCACAGAGCATACAGCGACCATAAAACGAGTAAAACAATGATCACCGTCTTGGCAATATTTTTCCCCTGCATAGAACACTCCTCATGGATACGGATAGCAAAGTTACCGTAAAAACGGTTCCTTCTCAGGAACCGCTAAGAACCTAAAGAATTTGAAATTTCAATATACCCTATTCATCCACAATTTGCAAGAAATTTTTTATCGGAAGCGGCGCCCTAAAACCCCTTTTTCCTCTAAATACATCGTCTCCAAATCGACACGCGTCACGGACTCCAAAGTCATGCCTAAAAACCGCTCCCCGACCTCTTGAAACTGGTAGGGAATGTCGCTCACATAAAAAGCGTGCGAAGGTTTCAACCCGTCCTCCTTCCGTAGACGCAGCGCATGCAGCCGGTCGGCCACCAGCTTGGCCGTTTCTTCAGCCGAATCGATGATGAAAACGTCCTCACCCATGATGTCATGGAGAATCCCTTTCAACAGAGGGTAATGCGTACACCCGAGAATGAGCGTGTCGATCCGCTTTTCCAATAACGGCTTCAGATAAATCTGAGCTACACGCCGTGTCACGTCTCCGTCCAGCCAGCCTTCCTCCGCCAACGGCACGAACAGGGGGCATGCCTGAGACACGACCGTAATCCCCTCTCGCTTCTCCGTCAGTTTTCTCTCATACGTCCCGCTCATGATCGTCGCCCGCGTGCCGATAACCCCGATGCGATTGTTCCGAGTGATGCTTAAAGCAGCCTTCACACCGGGCTCCACAACGCCCAGCATGGGAAGATGCATCGTCTGAATCAGAGATTCAAGGACGGTCGATGAAACCGTATGGCAGGCGGCCACGAGGATTTTAACGTTCTGTTTCAGAAGGAAAAAAATGTCCTGCAGAGCGAAAGTTTCGACGATCTTCGGAGATTTCGTTCCGTACGGAACGCGGGCCGTGTCGCCAAAATAAACGATGCCCTCATCAGGCAGCCGCTTGAAAATCTCGTGAACGACCGTCAACCCTCCCACACCAGAATCAAAAACACCAATAGATCGATTGTCACTCATACCACACCAAAAAGATCATCCTTGAATAATCCACTATAAAACCTATTCATGAATCCAACACTCCGTTTCGTATTTCGGATTTCGGGATTCGGAGTTCTGTCTCCCGTCTCCGGTTTCCAGTCTCCTTTCTCTGGTCTCCCGTCTCCTAATTACCGATCACTGAATACCGAATACCGATTACTGCTTACTGCCTACTGCATACTATTTCCCGATCCCCCTCTCATACTTCTCCTTAAATTTCTTAATGCTCTCGAACAGCGCCTCCGCGATCTTCTGACGGTTTGCGTTCGTCCTCAAATAGCGCTCATCCCCTGCATTGGAGATGAATGCGATCTCAATCAAAATCCTCGGCATGGCCGCACCCACGAGCACATAAGCCATGTGCTGATCCACGCCATCCCCTAACGGTGACAGCCGCGTCCTCTTCTTGAACGATTCGGCGACCATGCGAGCCAGGTCTTCACTCTCACGAAGGTACATATTCTGTGCATTCGCATTCAGAATGTGAAACGTATTGTCGTACTCATCGTATATATCGGTATTCTCCTCCATGGCAATAACAGAGTTCTCCCTTTCAGCCACTCTCAACGCCTGTTCGTTCTTGGCCGGTCCGAGAAGATATGTCGAGAATCCGCTCACATTCCTGTTATTGTTGGCATTGCAATGAATGCTGATGAAGAGTTTCCCGTCTTTCGCGTTGGCAAACTTTGTCCGGTCATAAATGCTGACGTACTTGTCGTCTTCTCTCGTCAGTAGAACCTCTACATTCAGCTGTTCTGTCAGGAGTTTTTTCAGCCTCTGGGCAATATTCAGATTGATTTCTTTCTCCATCGTCCCGCTTCGGCCGATGGCTCCGGGATCTTTTCCCCCATGCCCCGGGTCTAAAATAATCCGGTCGATGAGCCATCGATTGCGACTATCACTCGGATTATTCAGAATTGCCGGATCTATCGGCTTAGTCGTCCGCAGAGCGATTTGGACTTCTCCTTCATTCACGTACACGCTCGGCTTCTCCACTTCCCGGTCCAACAGAAACGACACCTGAGCCGACTCCTCGAACTGAAACGATTTGATTTGCTTCACGATGCCGACCTGTCGATTCGATGCGATGCGTACGGAATCCAGACTCCCTCTGTAAAGCGTCACATTCAGCCAACCGCGGTTAATCGAAGCCACGACATCGGACTTGTTGAAATTCTTCGTCGTCACAAACCGGATGAGAGAGCCGTTCAGTTTTTCCTCGATTTCCACCGCAGTAATGTTGTGTGTAAAATTACGGATCCTCAACGTCTCGGCATTGTTTTCAAAAGAAAACTCGGACGCAAAAAGTTTCCCGACGGTTTCGAAAAAGAGACCCACGGGAACATAGATGCTTCTGTCAGGATCGAGTGGAGGCAGAGCCATCTGAAAGACGGTTTCATCGACCATGATGAACGGATTCAGCGCGGTCACTATCACAGCATGGGAACCCACTCTGATGACGAGTTTTTGATTCTGCGGATTAAAATAATGCTTCACATTCAAAAGATCGGCCAATTCGGTGAGAGAAGCGTAAAGCACGCCGTCCTTGCGGATGGACGACACCGAAGCCATCCTCCGCTCGTTCTCCAATACCACGGTCATGCGACTGCGGGTCTGCGGATACAGGTCAAGAAGAAAAATGAGAAAAACCATCATTCCAAAAATTTGGGCAAAACGACAATGTTTTTTCAATGTCATGACAAATTATTTTTCCTTGTTCAGAATTTTACTCGCCCTCTTCAACAGGAGTTTTTCGTCCCTTGTCAAATTCTCCATCCCCACCTCGTTTGCCTTATCCAACACCTGATCCACCAATTTTCGAAGCCGTTCTAAATTTTCCTCTTTCTGTCGGACGACCCGCATGCGCCTCCGTCGTTTCCAATCTCGAAACCGCCCTTTCATAAAAGTGAGCTGCCAATCTCGTTTCATGTACAGATACCCGACCAGCATGCCTCCCAAGTGTGCAAAATGTGCGACACCGTCGGCGCTTCCCACAATCCCGCTGAAGAGAGACATCCCTGCAAACAGAAGGGCTAGCGTCCTCGCACGCATCCTCACGGGAAGGATGAAAAAAAGAAGCAGTGTGATTTCACGGTCTGGAAACATCATGGCAAATGCAGTCAGCACACCCAGCACGGCGCCTGAAGCGCCGATCGTTGGGACCATCGAGAACGGCGTCAGGAGCGTATAGATAAGCCCCGCACCCACACCCGTTGTGAAATAATACCGATAAAACGCTTTCGGCCCCCACATGCGTTCCACCTCCCCGCCAAAGACCCACAACGCATACATGTTAAAAAGAATATGGAAGAATCCCCCATGCAGGAACATATATGTGAAGAATTGCCAGACGTACAAATGCGACCACGCCAGCCTCGGTCTCAGTCCCAAAACCGCGATCATTTGAGACCCGACAACCCACTGCAAAAGATAGACGATCCCGTTGGCGATGAGAAGACGTTTCACCGCATCCGTAAGGCCCCTGCCACCGATTGCCCATTGCGTTCTGTAAGGAGAATTCATACGATTCCCAACGCTTAGAAGAATTCCAACCGAACACCGGCCCGAAACCCGAAACCGGACACATCAACTTCATCCCAAATGGGGAGACCCTCCACGGTTTCCTTCACGTTTCGTTTCACTTTTCCGATATTGTACAGCGCCTCTAAAATGATGGAAGATCGGCTTCCGATGGCGTATTCGATGCCAGCGCGCGCCATCCATCCCCAACCTCGATAATTCCTTTTCTCTGATATGCTCTGCTCGAAATTCATCTCCTTGTTGACAAGAAAACGGTACGTGATGCTGCCTCCGAAGTACCAAAAGACCGGAGGCGCAAAAGGAATGCGAATGTTGAGGCTCGCAAACACCGGCAGCAAGGTCGTGCTGTACTCCAACTCCTTCATCACCGTCGTCTCGTGGACGCCGGACACAAAATCCGTATCCGCCACGGCCGATGTTCTCGTGTAGTTCTTGTGGAAATACGATAAACCGAGGCTCAAATCGACCCGCTCATCGATGGAAATCCCGTAACTTCCTCCGAACATCAACCCCGCCTTCATGTCTTTGGGGCAGACATACCCTCCGTTCAGTTCCAGTATGCGCACACCCTGGCCCTGTGCAAAACCGAGCAGACTGAAAAACAGAAATCCGACAGTCCATTGCTTCGCAGGCTTCATAAGACCTCCCCATTGGAATGCTATAGCGTTAACCAATGACTGCTACAGAAAAAGTGAAGAATCTAAGACTCTCATTCTCTTTTATCGGACGACGATACTCACCAGTTTGTTCCTCACCACGACGACTTTCACGATCTCCTTATCCGCCGTGTATTTCATCACGCGGGGATCGCTCAGAGCAATCTCCTTCATCGTGCCATCATCGGAATCGACATCCGCTTCGATCTTTCCTCTGAGCTTTCCGTTCACCTGAACGACAACGGTGACTTTCTCCGCCTTTAATTTCTCTTCGTCCCAGGATGGCCAGGAGGAATTGAATACACTGTTCGGCTGACCCATCCGATGCCAGAGTTCCTCCCCCAAATGCGGCGCAAACGGCGCGATAAGCTGTACCAGAGCTTTTTGAATGTCTGCAAGAACCGTCCGGTCCTGCTCCGCCGCAGGGACATCCTGAACATAGAGGTACATGGCATTCACCAATTCCATGATGCGGCTAATGGACGTATTGAAGTGAAACCGCTCCGTGTCCTGCGTCACCATCTTCACAGCGTAATGCCTCCGACGTTCCAACGCAGTAATCCGTTCCGTTTCACTCCCCTGGGGAGGATTCTCCTCCATCATCTCAAAAAGCCGCCAGACCCGATTCACGAAGCGATCGATTCCATGGATTCCCTCGTCCGACCAATCGCCCCCGTCCGCGTATGATCCCATGAACATCAGGTACATCCGGAATACATCCGACCCGTGCTCTTCGATATACGGTTCGGGATTGACCACGTTTTCCCGGGATTTGGACATCTTCGTCCCCTGATTCGTGATCACGCCCTGATGGTTCAGCTTGGAAAATGGTTCGTCGAATCCGACAATCCCAAAGTCATAGAGCGCTTTAATGAAGAACCGCGCGTACAGCAGGTGCATCACGGCATGATCCGCGCCTCCGACATACTGGTCCACAGGCAGCCATTCATTGACGACCTTCGCATCAAAAGGAGCCGAATCGATATGAGGATTCGGGAAACGGAGGAAATACCAGGAAGAGCACATGAACGTGTCCATCGTATCGACCTCCCGACACGCCTTTTTCCCGCACGCGGGGCACGACGTGTACAGCCACTCCTTATTCGTCGTCAGCGGAGACTCGCCCGTCCCCTTGAACTCCACTTTTTCAGGGAGGAGAACAGGCAGATCCTCCTCGGGAATGGGCACAATGCCGCATCCTTCGCAATAGACGATCGGAATGGGTGCGCCCCAGTACCGCTGTCTCGAGATGAGCCAATCCCTCAGTTTGTAATGGACGCGCCTGCCGCCCCACCCTTTCTCTTCCAGATAATCGATGACTTTCCCAATGCCCGATTCCGACGGTTCTCCCGTAAACGGTCCCGATGCAATCATTATCCCCGGATCGATGGTCGCCGCTTCGAGTGATGCGTGCGCTTTTCCGTTGGGACTAATTACCTCACGGATGGGCAGGTCGAACTTTTTAGCGAATTCAAAATCGCGCTCATCGTGCCCGGGTACAGCCATCACCGCCCCCGTTCCATAGGTCAGAAGTACATAATCGGCGATCCATACAGGCATACGCTCCCCGTTCACTGGGTTGACGCAATAACTGCCCGTAAAAACGCCCGTCTTCTCCTTCTCCATGGACGTGCGGAATATCTCCGTCTCTTTCCGCGACTCAACGACGTACTCCCCGACTTCTTTCAGACGATCCGGTGTCGTCAGCGTTTCGACCAGCGGATGCTCCGGAGCCAGCACCATGTATGTCACTCCCCACAGCGTATCCGGCCGCGTTGTAAACACTTCGACTTCGCCCGTATGATCGACCAGGGGGAATGTGATCCAGGCGCCCTCGCTCCGTCCGATCCAGTTCCGCTGCATCGTCACCGTCTTCTCCGGCCAGTCGATGCGGTCGAGCCCCTCGAGGAGTTTATCCGCGTATGCCGTAATCTTGTAAAACCACTGTTCCAGGTCCTTCTGTATGACCTCGGCATCGCACCGTTCGCACAGGCCCTCCTTCACCTGTTCGTTGGCCAGCACCGTTTTGCACGACGGGCACCAGTTCACCGGAGCTTTTTTCCTGTATGCGAGCCCGTTCTTGAACAGCTGGAGAAAAAACCACTGCGTCCATCGATAGTATTTCGGGTCGCTCGTGTTGATTTCCTTCGACCAATCGTACATCGCTCCGATGTCCCTGAGCTGTTTCCGAATTCCCGCGATGTTGCCTTCCGTCGATACGGCCGGATGGATGCCCCTCTTGATGGCATAATTCTCCGCGGGGAGGCCGAAAGCATCATACCCCATCGGCTCGAACACGTTGTATCCCTGCATCCGCTTAAAACGCGCCCAGGTATCCGTCGGCCCGTAGTTGTACCAATGCCCGATGTGGAGACGGTCCCCCGACGGATAAATGAACATGACGAGACAGTACAATTTCTTCTCCACATCGGTCATGTCCGTCTCGTAGAGTTTCTGCTCCTCC
>JBDRSZ010000158.1:0-3506 GCA_043824415.1 bacterium
AGAAGTAACGGACCGAAAAGAATTGAAGAAATTCATCTACCTTCCGGCCGGGATACACCGCGATCACGCCACCTGGATTCCGCCGATCTACATGGATGAATGGAAGTATTTTAGCAAGAAGAAAAACCGTGCATTTTCCTACTGCGACGCGACGATGGTTCTTGCATATCGCGACGGCGAGGCTGTCGGCAGGGTCATGGGAGTCATCAATCGTCGGTACAATGAGACGCGGAAGGAAAAATCGGGCAGGTTTGCCTACTTGGAATGCTGGAATGATTCAGAGGTCGCTCATGCTTTGCTGACTTACGTCGAAGGATGGGCAAGTGAAAAAGGCATGATAAAAATCGTCGGGCCATACGGTTTTTCGGATCAGGATCCGGAAGGATTTTTAATCGAGGGCTTTCAGTACTTGGCGACGATTGCGACGTACCATAATTTCGAATTCATGCTGGATTTGCTCAAGAACGAGGGGTATACGAAAGATGTCGATTATTATGTCTATAAGGTGGATGTGCCCGAAGTAATCCCCGAATTCTATCGAAAGATTTATACACGGATCACGCGAAAGGGAGAGTTTCAGATCAATGAGTTCACTAAAAGGAATCAGCTGAAGCAGTATATTCGACCCATTTTTGAACTGATGAATGAATGCTATAGTGACATCTATGGCTTCGCGCCCTTAGATGATCAGGAAATGGAAGACCTGGCCAAGCGTTATCTGCCCATTATCGATCCCCGTTTTGTGAAGGGCGTGACACGAGATGGAGAGGTCGTTGCTTTTATCATCGGCATTCCTAATTTATCCGAGGGAATTCAAAAGGCGCGGGGACATCTGCTGCCTTTTGGTTTTATTCATGTTCTACGATCTGCAAAGAAAACGAAACAGCTCGACCTCTTGTTAGGCGCCATCAAGGAGGAATACCGAGGCCGGGGACTGGATGTGATGTTGGGCATGAAGATGCTCGAATCGACGATGAAGGCGGGATTTGAGTTTTACGATACACACCACGAGTTAGAAACGAACACGCTGGTGCGGGCTGAAATGGAACGAATGGGAGGGAAAGTGTACAAGCGGTATCGGGTTTTTCAGAAGGCGCTATAGATTATAACCATCGAGAATATCTGTTCACGATTTTACTCCTTGCCGAGCGACAGTTTACAGAGACGATCAGAATTCAAATCTCCAGAATATTCAAAAAAATCCTTGACTCCCTTTTTTCCGTAAACAATATAGGTTTTCAATCGTCTAATGAAAGAGAATGATGCCCAAATGCAGACTATTCTCTGTAGTGCATTGGATTAAGTTCGATCTGTTTGAATAAAAGTGCCGTCAATCGCTCGGTCGTTCGATGAGCCTGGACTTTTTGGTAAAGGGCATCCAATGAAAGAAGGAGACACAGTTTCCAGAGAAGAGAAAGGGAAGAAGGGAACATGGGGGGTACTGAGATTGAATCATATTGATTTCGTTATAAAAACACATTACCTTATCACAGAATAGAATCAACAGGATTGATGATGCTGAATACAAAGGGCAAGGGCACGTTTATTTTGGTAAGATCTCCCGCAGAAGGGGCTCAAGTAAGCGAGAGGAGGAAATATAGGGTCCGCTTTGAGCAGGGCTTGATCTTATCCTTGTTGTGCGCGATCTTGGTTTTTGGAGTATCCCGACGAAGGGGACAGCGCGAGAACAAATGGAAACAGGGACCGTACATCATCACAAGCATGGATATCATCCCAGTGACCAAATACGGGGGCATTCCAAGACGTCCGGACCTTCCTCAGGTTCCGATTCCATCGGAGGACGAGCGTCTGCCAGAAGATGAGACGATCGACACGACGGAGCTCGATTTGACGGAGGGGCTTCCATTCTTCGATGGGTTCGGGGATGGTGTGCCGGGAGGTTCGATTGTGAAATCGGGGATGGGGCCTCGCCCAATCCGGGAGGTTATACCCGAGTATCCTGAGGACGAAAGGAAGAGGGGCGTGGAGGGTGTTGTGGAGTTGGCCATTTTGGTGAACTCTCAGGGCGGGGTGGACAGCGTACGTGTCGTCCTGAACACGACGAACAGCAGGCTGTTGGAGCAGTCGGCCGTTCAAGCCGCTTTTCGGAGCCGGTATATGCCAGCGAAGAGGGAGGGGAAGAAAATTTCCCGCTGGATTCAACGGCCGTATCGGTTTGAAAAAAGATGAATCTCGCTCAATACGATCATCGATATATTTGTCTTCTTACTCTTATATCGTATTCCAGGATAAATCATTTTCTGAAGTCTGCGTCGAAAACTTCATCCTACCTAATTCCCTCATTCAAGTAGGATTGCGCCGATACAGTCGATTTAACTTGAAGAGGAGGTTTAATGTTCTTCCTGAAAATTATGAGTAAATTTTTCAAAGCGATGGGATCGGCTGCGTCTCCGCGCCAGATCGCCTGGGGATTCGCCTTGGGAGCGATCCTGGGATTGACACCTCTCTGGAGTCTTCACAATCTCATCGTGATCTCATTGATCCTCGTGCTGAGTGTCAATGTCTCGGCTGCATTGATGGCTTTCTTGCTCTTCAGCTTCTTTGCGTGGGCGCTCAATCCTATATTTCACACCGTCGGATTCTTTTTTTTAACGAAAACGACGTTCTTCGAATCCTTTTGGACTGCGCTTTATAACAGCTCTTTCATGCCCTTTACACGCTTCAACAACACTGTCGTCACGGGGAGTCTCGTCTGTTCTTTGCTGCTTGTCGCTCCCAATTATTTCCTTTTCAAGTGGCTTGTAAAACGTTATCGAGAGTCGTGGATTCAGGTTGTTCAGAAATGGCGAATCATTCAGGTTCTCAAGGGCAATAGAGTTATTCGATTTTATCTCAAGGTAAAAAAGGTGGGGGGATAGACGATGCGCTGGAAAGGATTCATCACTCTTTTCATCCTGTTGTTGGTGGGTGTTGCGGTTTCGATGCTGTCTGTGGACGGATGGATCGAGTCGGGCTTGGAACGGATGGGGGAAGGTATCGTGGGTGCGCGTGTCGAGATCGACGATCTTGAT
This sequence comes from bacterium, assembly GCA_043824415.1. Lineage (GTDB taxonomy): Bacteria > Zhuqueibacterota > QNDG01 > QNDG01 > DSAB01 > JBDRSZ01. The sequence continues at coordinate 3,033 of JBDRSZ010000158.1, forward strand.
TTTCGTCCGCTGGATCTTTCCATTCAGTGGGATCGTTTGCAGATTGCCGATCCCAAAAACACGATGCGGAATATCGTTGAGACGGGCCGTGCTGCCTTCGATCTCCGTTCAGCGGCGCTCCTCAGGAAACGGTTTATCATCGAAGAGATGACGCTGTCCGATGTCCGGTCGGGAACGCCAAGAGCAAAAGACGGCGCGCTGCCTCCTAAGCGGAAACAACCGGAGGGAGAGGGAGAACCAGGCATGTTGGAGAAAGTGAAGGGTCGGCTGGTTAGCGAGATTGAGGCGCTTCCTGTGATGCGTTTCGATGCGAGCGCGCTTAAGCGCAAGATCAACGTGGACAGTCTGATGGCCATGGTAGATTTGAAAATTGTAGACCGCATTGATTCTGTGAGGCAGGATGTTATTCGTACAGTGAAAAAGTGGGAAGCGTTTTACGAGGGCTTTCACCCCGAGGATGATTTTGAAAAGATT
>JBDRSZ010000159.1:0-4828 GCA_043824415.1 bacterium
TCCGCCTCGACGCCAGGAAAAACCCGGACGGCCCCATCGAGCTGTACGACCTGAAATCCGATGTAGGAGAACAAAACAACACGGCCGACAAATATCCGGAGATCGTAGAGAGGATACAGGACATCATGGCATCCCGCACGGTCTCAGAAATCACGAGATGGAATTTTAAACAGTCATAAGACTGAGGATGAACGCCACGACTTCAGGAAAGGATTGGGATATGTTTCTATGGAAACGAAATAAAACAATGATTGTTCTATGGATATGTTTCTCCATTGGAACAGGAGTTCTCCCAGCATACACTCAGCAGAATCCAGCCGGCGAAGGGGAAATCGATCCGCTCGTCCTCGAAAAACTCGAATGGTTCCAGGACGCCAAATTCGGTCTGCTGATGCACTGGGGGCCTTACAGTCAGTGGGGTGTCGTCGAATCGTGGTCCATATGTTCCGAAGACAAGCCTTTTTGCCGACGCCATATTGACGACTACACAGAATACAAAAAGCAATACGAGAACCTCAAAACCACATTCAATCCTAAAAAATTTAACCCGAACGATTGGGCGCAAGCGGCTCAATACGCAGGGATGAAATACGTTATCTTCACGACGAAGCACCACGACGGATTCTGCATGTTCGACACGAAGCAGACGGACTACAGAATCACGGACTCCGACTGCCCGTTCCATGTTCACCCAAAAGCCAACGTCACCAAAGAAATTTTTAACACTTTCAGGAAAAATGGATTCGGCATCGGTGCTTATTTTTCCAAAGCGGACTGGCACACCGAGTACTACTGGTGGCCCCGCTTCGCCACGCCCGACCGGAACGTGAATTATGACACGGCGAAATATCCTGAACGATGGAAGAGATTCTGCGAGTTCACATACAACCAGATCGAAGAATTGATGACCGGGTACGGCCCCGTCGACATCCTTTGGCTCGACGGCGGCTGGGTTCGCCCAAAATCCACCATTAGCGACAGGAACCAGCTCTTGAACAGGAATCTTCTGTACGATCAGAATATTGACATGCCGCGCATCGCGTCCATGGCTCGCACACACCAGCCAGGTCTCATCATCGTCGACCGCACAGTCACCGGCAAGTACGAAAACTATAGAACACCGGAACAGCGCGTACCCGATAAACCCCTCGATTATCCCTGGGAAACGTGTATGACAATGGCCTCATCATGGTCTTACGTGCCCGACGACAACTACAAATCCGCTCGCACGCTCGTCCATATGCTCGTGGACATCGTGGCCAAGGGGGGCAATTTGCTCCTGAACATCGGACCCGACGCCAACGGAGAATGGGCGCCCGACGCTTACGACCGGTTGCAGGAAATCGGAGACTGGATGAAAGCCAACGGCGAGGCCATCTATGGAACGCGTCCGGTCGCTCCGTACAAGGAGACAAAAATCTGCTTCACATCGAAGAAAGATGTCGTCTACGCCATCTACCTGGCCGACGAGGACGAGTTAAATCCTCCGCCCAAGATCATGCTCTATTCGCACTGTCCTAAAAAAAGCGGGAAAATCACCCTGTTGGGTACGCAGAATCGATTGGAATGGGAGCCGTCAGGCAAGGGCGTTCTGATCCACGTACCCGAATCTGCGATCAAAAATCCGCCATGCTCATATGCCTGGGCATTTAAAATTGAGCGTGGATCATAATCCGAGGGAGAACACAAACACCGAACCGTGCAAAACCAGCAAAATGAACTACCCCACCACAAGCAGCGGGGTATCAAAAACAAAAACATTGAACGCCCCAAGGAGCGGGGAATTAAACCCTTGCCCGCCTCTGGCGGGATTAAAATCGAAGTGTGTGTCGATTCCGTTGAATCAGCCCTGGCTGCTCAAGAAGGCGGTGCCCATCGGATTGAACTCTGCAATAACCTCATTGAAGGAGGCACGACACCGTCCGCAGGAGCGATCCAAACTGCCAGGGAACATCTGAACATCGGTCTGAACGTCCTCATTCGCCCGCGCGGGGGTGACTTCCTCTATTCTGAAACGGAACACACTATCATTAAGCAGGATATCCTCACAGCCAAGCGCCTGAAAGCAGACGGAGTCGTCATCGGCTTCTTGAGCCAGGACGGAAGTGTCGACACTTCCCGTACTCTCGAAACAGTCCGATGGGCCCGTCCGATGTCCGTGACGTTCCACCGCGCTTTCGATATGTGCCGCGATCCGTTCGAAGCGCTGGAGGACATCATCGCTTGCGGCGCGGATCGCATACTGACCTCCGGTCAAAAAAACCATGCCGAGGATGGGATCGAACTTTTAACGGAACTCCAGAAATGCGCGCGCGGTCGGATCATCATCATGCCCGGAAGCGGAATCAACGAGGCCAATATTGAGAAGATCCATCGAAAAGTCCGGGCGAGCGAGTATCATGTTTCCCTCAGGAGGACAATTCCATCTGAGATGACATACCGAAAAGAGGGAATATTCATGGGCGGACATTCCGATATCCCTGAATACGAAAGAAAAGTGACCGATGCGGATCGTGTCAGAGAGATCATAAAGATCGTCGAGCAAATGGCTGCATCGACACACCATCGTTAGCATTTCGAAGAGAAAGTCACGGCGTCATCACGGAGATCATAAAGAATGGATGAATTTTTTATCGGTATCGATAGCGGCACGCAGGGGACCAAAACCATCCTCCTGAGCAGAAAAAAACGTCGCATCATCTCCGAGGGATACGCTCCCCACAACATCATCGAGAACGCGAGCGGCAGGCGGGAGCAGGAGCCCGATTGGTGGATCGAAGCACTGAAGAAATCGCTCAAGAGCGCACTCGGCAGCGCACACATCGACCCGAAACAGATCCGCGCTGTCGGCGTCTCAGGACAGCAGCACGGCTTCGTCCCGCTCGACAAAGACGGCCGCGTCATCCGCCCGGCCAAACTCTGGTGCGACACTGAGACCGCCCCACAGAACGAAGCCCTGACTCAGAAATTGGGAGGAACCAAAAAAATCATTGCTGCGATAGGCAATGCCATCGCCGTCGGATTCACGGCCTCCAAAATACTCTGGCTGAAAGAAAACGAACGCAAAAATTACGACCGCCTGAACACCATCCTCCTTCCGCACGATTACATCAATTTCTGGCTGACGGGTGAAAAGAAAGCCGAATTCGGCGATGCCTCCGGCACAGCCTATTTCGATGTGAGACGCCGGAAATGGTCGGAGGAGGTGCTTCTCGCCATCGATAAAACGGGAAAGCTGCGGTCGTGTCTGCCAGAGCTGATCTCTTCCAGCGAACCTGTCGGCACCTTACGAGAAGCCGTTTCCGGAGAATTCGGTTTCTCCCGCGATGTCCTCGTTTCCTCCGGAGGCGGGGACAACATGATGGCGGCCATCGGGACGGGAAACGTCTCCGAAGGCGTGGTGACCGCTTCACTCGGAACCTCGGGAACGATCTACGCCTTCTCCCCACGACCCGTCGTCGATCCCGAGGGCGAATTGGCAGCGTTCTGCTCCAGCGACGGACACTGGCTGCCCCTCGTCTGCACGATGAACGTTACCGTGTCCACGGAACGCGTCCGCCAGCTTTTCGGACTGACCCTCGACGCATTCAATGAATCTGTAAAGTCTTCTCGCACAGGATCAGACGGACTCATTCTTCTGCCCTACTTCCAGGGGGAGCGGACGCCCGCACTTCCCAACGCTAAGGCTACTCTGTACGGCTTAAACAGCACAAATTTCAGCCGGGCGAACGTATGTCGGGCCAGTATGGAAGGAGCCACCCTCGGTCTCAGATACGGTCTGGACGTATTGAAGCGGAACGGTATCCAGCCCGGTGAGATTCGGCTTGTTGGAGGAGGAGCCAAGAGCCCCATTTGGAGGCAGATGGTGGCAAACATTTTCAACTGCAAAGTCATCAGCCCTCAGACCAAGGAAGCAGGCGCTTTGGGAGCAGCACTGCAGGCTCTCTGGTGTTATCTGAGTCGGAGGGGAGAGCGCGTCGAATTGAAAGAAATCACCAACGAATTCGTCTCTCTCAATTCAAAAACCCGCGCCGACCCGCAGCCTGATGACGCCAAACATTATCAAGAGATATACATCAAATATTTAGAATTAAATCATTCGATGAAGCCGATGTACGAATCCGTTGAAAAACACGAAAAAGCTGAATAAGGAGGTTTGATCATGAAACGCCAAAAATCCATTCTTTGCATTGCCATCCTCTTGGTATCGTCGTTGCCACTGCGGGCGCAAGTGCTCGACCAAAACCTGAAGAGAGGATTCGAATCCATCCTGCCCATGGATTCATACGACTACTGTAAAACGATGGCCTCGCCTCAATTTGCCGGTCGCTTCACTGGTAACGAAGGATACACCGCCGCCGCACAGTGGGCGGCCGCAAAATTCAAGAAGTGGGGACTCAAACCCATCGGTCAAAAGGAGGGCTACCTTCAAGCATTCCCCACTCAGTACACGATGGTGGACAAAGCCGAGATGACGCTGCTACTGAAAGACGGTAAGGAAATTCCGCTCACACTAGAGAAAGACTTCCTGCCCCTGCTCTCCACGGACAGCGGCAGTCAAACGGCCGAATGCGTCTTCGCAGGCTGGGGCGTCTGCGCGCCCGAACTGGGGTACGACGACTACGCCGGTCTTGACGTACAGGGAAAGTTCGTCCTCTGCTTCCGCGGCGTGCCGGATCGGAGCGAGCCCGGCTACAGGAAGAACGACGAGCATCGTCACCGGATGAGGACAGCCAAAGAAAAAGGTGCCCTCGGCATCTTTTATATCTATGCCAATCCCATTTCCAATCCCAACATGGACTGGATCGAAGGTTTTACGCCCGCCGTC
>JBDRSZ010000160.1:0-23573 GCA_043824415.1 bacterium
CTCCCTCTCCACGCTTCTTCCATTCCCGAGATTGTATTTGAATACATATCTCTTTGTATCTCCAGACGTGTCCACTTCGACATCGAAAACGGCACGACTCAGATCAATTCCGACCTGAAGACCAAGATTCCCTGCCGCAGAATCGGGTATTAATTCAACCCACTTCAAGTTTTCTGCTTTGTCTCTGCTGTAGTGTTTCTTCAGTTTCCAACTTACAATCGTCCCCCCTCCCGCGGAAGAAATCAGCCCTCGAAAGATATCCGTCTCCACTACAATCGTATCTGGCTTTACTGATTGTAATACTGAAGAATCTTTATCTCTAGTGGAAGGCTCTTGTTTTCTTTGAACGGCCTTATCCGAGGAGGGAGCTGCTGCATACGTCTCCTCATCCTTCGAAATCTCCGCTTCCCGAACTTCGGAAAGGGGCTGTTGTCTTTGTATTGGTTCTTTAACTCCCGCCACTTTTCTAAGATACACGGGATAAAGAATGAGAATCGCTCCGATGAAGATCAATGCCAATATCGATTTTTTATCCATGAGCATACTTCCGTTTCATTTTATAGGACTTATGGTACGGGATCATACCCTCCGGAATTCAGGGGATTGCACCGGACAAGGCGCTTGACACCCAAAAAAAGACCTGTTACAATTCCGTGTTTTTTAATCGCTTGTGTCGTATAGTCTGCACAGGTGGGATAGAACCGACATGTCGACGGCAGTACCGGCGATATGAATTTCTTATAAGCTTTAAGCACATACAAAATGAATCGCTTGAGCAGCAATCCTTCCACCCCTATGATTCTAAAATTCTCATGAACCGTACAAACTCTTTTTCTAATATAGCAATATCCTTATTCACGGATTCAACTTTCGCGCACATCATGATTTGATATTTTCCAATGCTTCTGCGATGCTTTCGATAAATCTCCCGCATCAACCGCTTCATTCGATTTCTTACTACGGCAATGCCTAATTTTTTCCCCACGGCAAATCCAACCATCCTTCTCTCTGATGCCCGACAGAACAGCTTAAAATATTTACCCTCCCATCGTCTGCCCTGTCGAAAAATCTCTCCAAAATCAACTCTTTTCCGTAATATCTCCGTCTTGGGAAGGAAATGACGCAACCTATTCATCGCTGACCGTGAGCCGACTCCTCCCTTTTGCGCGGCGCCTTTTCAGAATTGCACGTCCTGACTTCGATGCCATTCGGTTGCGAAAACCGTGCTTGTTCTTCCTTTTTCTGTTGCTCGGTTGATAAGTCCTCTTCATTCAATCATTCCTTTCCATCAATTTTTTCTGTGTTGTCTATAAACTTTTTAAATTTAATATTTTCTTCTAAAAAGTCAAGTCATTTTCTCGTTCTCATCACATTGAAAACGCTGCACACTCCCATGATGCCATTCCCCAACCATGCCGATAAAATCGGAGGCAGGATTCCTTTTTGCCCAAATGTCTGACCGATTTTGACGAGCCCGAAATAAAAGAAGCAGACCACCAGACTGATGCCGAATCCAACGGCAAGACTTTTTTTACGCCTGTTATACGCGATCGGTACGCTGAATAGAACAATAATAAAACTGCTGACGGGAAAAGCAATTTTAAGATGAAGATCTGTCAACAGGCCATGAATCCCTCCTCCCGACCGATCAATCCTCCTGATAAAACGGAGAAGGTCCTTAAAACCCATCTCGTCTTGACTGATCTGCGCCGCCTGAAGTTCTTTTGGATCGAACTGAAATCGAAATGATAACGTGTCTCGGATGGGAACGGCTGTCTCCGTTTCCCCATTAAAAAACCGTTGATACCCTTCTTCCACAATCCATACAGCCCCATCCCAGCGCATCGAAGGCGTATCCAATCTTGATACCAGCCGGTGTTCCCGATAAGTCTCGACTTTTATTTTATAAGCGATCGCTTTTTCGGAATCGTAGTAACCAATCGTAATGATCGTATCCGGTGACTCCTGTATTTCGAGATTCCTTAACCTTGAAGAAATTTGACCCGGCGTCTTTTCCATATATTCCCTCCGGATATCCTCCTTCTTCTTAGTCGCCTGCGCCACAACACCTTCCGCTAAAAAGAACGAGAGCACACTGATAAAAAAGCCGACCGTTAAAAGCGAGCCCATCACCTGGTAGAGACTATACCCTAACGCCTTCATGGCTGCCATCTCGTTCTTCTGTGCAAAACTACCAATTGTAAAAACTGTAGCCAAGAGCACACTCACCGGAAGCGCCATGACTACAATAAGGGGGGCGTAATAAAAATAATACAAAAATATGATTTTTCTCGGTACCTCTTTATCAATAAACTTATCCAACATTTCGACGAGATCCACGATTAAGACCATAAGAAACACACACAGAAGACAATAAAAAAAAAGCTTCAGAAAACGGTGACAAATATATTGTGAGAGGATATTCATCGCCTATCCTCTCTCGGAACACCCAACTGAAACCAGCGTTTCCACCCATCCCAGGATATAAACGTGACTTCCTTAACAGTCCGAACAACCAAATAAATACCTCCCGCTCCCACCAGCAGATTGGGAGCCCACATGGCTATGACAGGATCCACGATCCTCCTGTCTGCAAGTTGTTCTCCTCCGATAAGAAATGTCCAATAAATTAAAAAAAATGCAAGACTCAACACGCCTCCAATCGCCAAGCCGCCTTGACGCGCCATAATTCCAAGAGGAGCACCGACCAGAACAAAAACGATACAGGCAAACGGAATGGAATATTTCTTATAGATTTCCACAAGGAGAGAGCTGATGGCTCGTTTGTAACCATCAATCACATTCGCTTCTCCTTCGACCTGGTTGTATAATCTTTCGAGTTTTAAGGGCATGCTTATACTTGACACATTCCTTTGATCCTGAACGATTCCCTTTCTCCTCTCAGCATCGGTCGCCCAAAGGCCATCTGAAAACACTTCATCGAGTTTGCGTTTCGTCAAATCGATGAGCTGTACTTCCCGGAGGCGGAGAGCTTCACGGTTTTTCTTCACATCATCCCGCAGCATCTTTGCGCTTTTTTCACGCTGTCCTCTGTGTTGAGATTCGCTCCTTTTTAACACCATGTTCGAAACCGGAATGGAAAACACGAGTTTATTGAATCTCATTCTTCTGTAGCTTTCAAGGTCATCGACTTGTACTTCATGTACTTCTGCGTTAAACAATGTAAAAATCATTTTTTCCTGTTCGTCGGAAAATACCAAACTTCCACTCTCGGCAATGATCGTTTTACTTAACTTTGGATTACTGTCATCATTAATAATGATTCCTTCTATCCGATTGCCTTCATTTTTTAAATCATGAACGATCAGACTGTAATGCGGGATCTCGTCGAAAAAAACATGCGGCTCCAAAGTCAACGTAGGGCGTTTTCTTGTGATATCAGAATACAAAACGCTGACACGATGATTGAATTCAGGAAGAACTGTATTGTTAAACCGCTCCATGCCAACATACAGAAACCCCGCCACAATCAGGACCGGAGCAATCAAACGATAGAAATGAATGCCGCTGGCCTTCAGCGCGGCAATTTCACTGTCCGAAGAAAGACGGCCGAATGCCATGAGCGCGGCCACAAGAACAGACATGGGAACTGCCAGAGCTACGATCCAAGCCAGATTGAGGGCAAAAAATTCCAAAACAACCATTACCGGAAGCCCTTTCCCAATCAGTCTTCCGAGATCTCGAAATATAATGTTCAACAGGAACACGAATACAATAGTGACCACTGCGAAGACGAACGGTCCGACATGTTCTTTCAGGATATACCGTGTGATAATAGACAAGTCAACTCCTATTACACATCGCCAATTCTTTATTAATATAGAGAACTGGCTCGGTTTTTGCAAGAATAATTTTTTTGAAATGAACCGATTATTATTTTTCTCTTGCAATTTAGGAGGGAATATTTTACTTTTAAAAGCCATGTCATTTCATCCAAGCAGGAGATGCCTATAGAATATCGTTATTGGTCGTCGCTCAACGCATAGAGCTTTTACTATAGAAGGAAAAACAACAATTACAGAATCGATGTTTTTCCATGCAAAAATGAGATCGAAACACGTCGACTTTCTGACGACCCTTTCGGTCTTTTTTTTACTAATGCCATTGTCCGCAAAGGCAGAGATAGGACTCCGCCTTCATGCGCGCAGGACTCCTTTCCTCGTGCTGGCATTCACCCAAAAAACACCCCCGTATTCGATCGGGTATCCGTCCCGCTTGTTGCCCGTTCTCTACCCAAATTCTTTCAGGCCGTCCTTCTCCTTCAGTCCGACGGGGCCGTTCATCACAACATCCCTGCAAATGGCCGACTGGTCCGTTCTGACGCCCCGGTATTTCTCGTTCGAAGAATACATCGCGGAGAGATCCCACCTGGAAGCCGTATACTCTTGGAGAGATTACAATCGTAAGCATGTCTCTCCGATGCAGGATCGAAGCCAGGCGGGTCGGGGCATCACCATCGAAAGCCCGAAGATCAGGAGCGAAGCGTTCCGCAGAGTTTTCGGTGGAGAGACAGTCAGTCTCAACGTAAAAGGAAATATTACAATCGACGGAGGCATGCGCCACGAGAAGCCCAGCTACATCAAATCCGCCGTGAGCCGTCGCCCCAACACAAACTTTCAGATGAAACAAACGCAACGTTTCATCATCGAGGGGAAGATAGGGGAAAACGTTTCAGTCCTCGTCAACCAGGACAGCGAGCGTGCATTCGATTTCGAGAACGCCATCAAGCTCCAGTACTCCAGCGACGAAGACGGGATCATTAAAAGCATCGAAGCCGGCAATGTGGGGCTCTCTCTGCCCTCCACGCGCTTTGTCACCTTTAGCGCCCAGAACTCGGGTTTATTCGGATTCAAGACCGCGATGCGTGTCGGTAGGCTGGACATTACGGCAATCGCCAGCATGGAAAAGGGAGAGAAGAAAAGGAAGACATTGACCGGGGGCAAGGAGGAACAAACATACCAGATCCAAGACTACGAATACAAAAAGGCCACCTACTTTTTCCTCGACTACTATTACAGAAATCGATACCCTCAGTTGGACGCAAACGGAAATCATACGTACCATCCGGACAGCTCCATCGCAGAAATCGAAGTCTACAAATCCGATTACAACTATCAGAACAAACCGGACGCCTTCCCGGCCTGGGCAGTCATCAACCCGAACAACGCGGATACGACATTCAAATCCCAGGAAAACTACAAGGGCGATTTCATACGGCTCGAACCTTCGGAATACTACATCAATCTTCAGCTCGGTTTCATCGCCATGGACATGCCCCTCCAAGAGTCGGAGGTCCTGGCCGTAGCGTACAGAACCGCCGCGGGAGCCCAACACGGTACACTCAGAGCGTTCAAGACAGACACATCGGCGGTTGACATTTTCAAGCTCATCAAGCCCCAAACCGCCCGACCTTCCGATCAAACATGGAACCTGGAATGGAAAAACGTCTACAACCTCGGAGGCCGCGACATTCAAAAAGAGGGATTCGATCTTAAAATTTTCTACAAACCTCCCTCCGGGGATCCGCAACAAGCATTGACTGTTGGAAACACGACTTATGGGTATCTCAATGTATTCGGACTTGATAAAAAGGACGAGGTGGGAGAGCCCAACCCTGATGATGTCATCGATATCGATAACAATATACTCAGTCTGTCGCGGGGCGAACTCATCTTCCTCGACCTCAGACCGTTCGATCCCGAAGGAACCTCTCTCCTTCCGGAGGACAAACGCACACGAGCCATCTACGACACGACGAACACGTCCTACATCCGCCAGCAGAGTAAATTTTATATGGACGTCAACTCCTCAAAACGCAGCCCCAACTACTTCCTCGGGATGAACGTCATCCCCGGGACTGAAGAAGTTCTCCTGAACAACGTTCCCTTGAAAAAAGACACGGATTACCACATCGATTATCTGTCCGGAACACTTACAGTGTTGAACGAAGAAGCAACAAACCCCAACGCAAAACTCGAGATCAGCTATGAATCCCAACAGCTTTTCTCCATCGATAAAAAATCCCTCATGGGTGCTCGGGCCGAATACACCCTCTGGGAAGACGGCGCCAACCGCTCCTTCATCGGTACGACCCTTCTCTACCTCAGCCAACGGATTCTCGAAAAACGCATTCGCCTCGGCAGAGACGCTCCGATGAAGAACCTTGTATGGGATGTCAACGCCGCTCTCAGGTTTCGTCCCAACTTTATCACCAAAGCCCTGGATGCGCTGCCCCTCATCGAAGCCACCGCGCCCTCCAGCATTTCCATCGAAGGCGAGATCGCTCAGATTCTCCCCAATCCAAACACGTTGAATAACTCCTCAACGGGAGACAACGACGGCGTGGCTTATTTCGACGACTTCGAAAGCGCCAAACGGGAAGTTCAGCTGGGCGTTATCCGTTCGGTGTGGGACCCATCCTCTCCTCCCGCCACTGCCGACAGCGCGATGGCCTACCTCGGCAAGAGAGGCCATCTCTTCTGGTACAACCCGTACAATCAGATTCCCATCCAGGATATCTGGCCCGACCGCGAAGTGACAACAAACTTCGGCGGAACAACCCAGATGAACGTTCTCACGATGGAATTCATCCCCACCGACACACTGAAAAACCTTGCGAAATCCTGGGGAGGTATTCAACAATCTCTCTCCGCGGGATATGCCAACCAGACGGATTCTCGCTTCCTCGAAGTGTGGGTCAACGGAAAGCATGGCCGCATCCACGTTGATCTGGGACGAATCTCTGAAGACGTCATCCCCAACCAGCAGCTGAATACCGAGGATAAAAGAAGAGGCGGCTTTCGCGAGGGCACGCTGACCGACGACGAAGATACTGGACTGGACGGTGTCTTCGGACCCGATCCGCCGGATCTCTTCCATCCCCACGAATTCGCTTCTATCAACAACGGCGTGGCAAACCCTTACGATTTTTGGGACGTTGACGGAGACAGCATCAAGGATCCCAACGAGCCCTGGAGTTACGACAACTGGCAATACGAAGCCGGCGGGGACCCTTTCTACATCAACGGAACGGAAAACAACAAGAAAGACGGCATGGCCATATACCCCAACACCGAAGACATCAACAACAACGGTGACGTGGACCTAAACAACGACTATTTCGAGTATGTGTTCTCTCTGGAGGAAAACCATCCCGACACTGTCTACATCGCAGGAGGCAGGGGCAATCCCAAGGGATGGCTGCTCTACCGCATCCCCCTCGACAGGCCGACCAAAGTCGTCGGTACGCCCGACTGGTCCAGAATCGAATACGTCCGCATCTGGATAGACGACATGGACCAGCCGACCGCCCTCTCCATCGCACAGATCACGCTTGCTGGTAACGAGTGGAAACTCAGAGGCGTTGCGGCTGCGGGAGACTCTCTCTTCACCACTTCCAACGATTCCACGATGACCATCGCTGTCATTAACACCCACGACAATCCTGAATATACCCCCCCTAAAGGAGTCGAAGGTGAGATCGATCCCATTCAAAGGATCCAGTCGAAAGAACAATCCCTCGTCATCCGGATGAACGACCTCGACGCCGGCGCCACGGCCATCGCACAGAAAGAACTGTACCAGTCGGAAAATCTCATCTATTATCAAACGATGCGGATGTTTGTACACGGAGGCGATGTTTACAATGACATCCCCGCAGACAGCTCCATCGAATTTTTCCTCCGATGGGGATCCGACACAAAAAACAGCCATTACTACGAAGTGCGTCTTCCTGTGTTCCCCGGCTGGGACGAGAGGAACAATATAGAGGTACAATTCGAAGATCTCAGCAGGCTCAAACTCCAAATGCAGACCACGCTTTCAGACACCATCTCAGAAATCCAAGCGAACGGACACCGGCTCTCCATCGTCGGCGCTCCCTCCCTGACGAACATCCGCTGGCTCATCATCGGATTAAAAAACAAGAGCAACACGCCCTTCACGGGTCAGGTTTGGATCGACGAACTCCGACTCTCTAAAGTGAGGAAGGACAAGGGAATGGCCATGCGGGCCCGTATGGACATTGCATTCTCCGACTTCGCCACGCTCAATGGTGAATTCAACCGGAGGGACGCCGATTTCCACACGATCAATGAACGTTTCGGCAGCGGATCCAACACGCTAGGCGGGACCGTCAGCACAAGCATCCAGCTCCACAAGCTCCTGCCTACTGAATGGGGACTCATCATCCCCGTATCGGCCAACTTCTCCAAGAGTCGCCAGACGCCCAAATACCTTCCGGGAAGTGACATCTTGGTGAATAAAAACACAGTCCCCAGCGACTCGCTGCGTGAAACCATCGAATCACGTACTGAAAACAAAGGCTTGAATTTTTCCATCTCCAAACAGACAAAATCCAGAAACTTTTTCACTCGCTATTTTATCGATCCCATTCGGACAAGTTTCAGCTACACTCAGAGCAATATGAGCAGTTCACAGATCAAATATTCAAGAAATACCGGATATACCGGCTCATTCGGATATGATCTCAGCTTCGGCAACCAGTATTTCTGGGAACCCTTTCAATGGCTGGGCAAGGACGGAATTTTCAGTCAACTCGCTAAGGCAAAACTATACTATCTTCCGTCCAAACTGAGTCTCACCGCGAACGGAAACGACCTGAATAAAAACTCAGAGACGCGTGCCGGAGTTGCCAGCAACGTGTACACCGCCAATTTCAGCCGCACCTTCTCGTCATCCCTCAATCCATTCACCATCCTCAACCTCACCTATACCAGCATACAAACTTCCGATATGCGCCAATCGAGATGGATCGACCTCCTGACATCACTCAATCCGGGCGATCCCCTATCACAAAACCAGCAGGTCGGCACCAACTTCACTCCAAAATTTTTCTCCTGGCTTACCCATACATTCAGGTACTCTACCGATTACAGGTGGACGGACAACCCGCAGATGAGAGCCCAGGGTACAAACCGGAGTGCGAGTCTCACCGCACGATCCACATTCAACGGAAGTTTCGATCCCCAGAAATTTGTCCAGATGTTTCGTAAAAAAGACTCTCAGCCGGCCCGCATGACCCGACGGCCCGTCACCCGTGCCAGGCCCGATACCACGGCGGGCCAACAGAGCGACCAGCAACAGCCGGAGAAGAAAAAGCTGTTTTCCCTTCTCTCGGTCCTCTCTTTCATGGGAAATGCCATAGATAAAATCGATCCCATTTCCATCGATATATCCGACAGCCGATCTGAAAACCTCTACGGCATCCTGGGAACACCCTCCCTTGCTTACAGACTCGGTCTCGCTGACAGCGCTGGCGTGAGAACCTCGCCCAACGTCACCCAGCGCAGCTCCACGAGAAAAGACAACAGCGTGACCTTCCGATCCGGCCTTAAGATCTCGCGCCAGTTGACATTCAGGTTCGACTATCAATATTCCACATCCGAAAATCGAACGACACAAGTCACTGGAAACATTCAGAAATACGTGTTCATGTGGAAAGGCAAAGATTTTCCTTTCCCGGGATGGACAATCCAGTGGAGGGGTTTAGAAAAGCTTCCCTTCATCTCCTACGTAGCCCGGTCCATCTCTCTCACCCATACTTTCTCGGGAAAACGCACGGACACGTGGAATGAATTTCGAGAAAACGTCACCCAGAGTACGATTTCCAAAGACTTCCGTCCCCTCATCGGAGTTTCATTAGACTTTAAAAACAATATGAACGCCAACATCCAATATACCACATCGGAGACCATTCAGGAGAATAAAAAATACAGCCAGGGGAGAACAAAAAGAGTCTCCTCCACTCTCAACATTACAGCCAAATACGACATGAAGGGCGGCATTAAGCTCCCGTTCTTCAAGAAAAAGCTTGAAAATAACATCAATTTTTCTCTCTCCTTCACGAAGAGCGTCAACTCTACCTCCCAAACTCGGGAAGCCAAGGGGGATTATACGGAAATGGCTCGCACTGAAAACTGGTCGTTCCAGCCCAGGATCACCTACACATTTACCCGCAACGTCAGCGGAGGGATTAACTTCGAATTGGGCGAAAGAAAAGACTTGAGAATCGGAAATACAAAAATCATGGCATTCGGACTCAACGCCAACATTTCGCTCGCCGGGGGATAAACGTAACGCCGCATAATTACCGTTTCATCTGGCAAGGACGCGCAGCCCATTCTTACTCACCAATGAACGAGTCAACCCTCGCCTCTCTTCTCCGAATAAGTCATAGGTCATGAAAAAACATGCTGTCGAGAACACCGGTAGAACTTGACTTTTTCCTTTATTATGCTTATACTATTTAGCTTTTTATTGAATGCAATCGTCTGGAGGTTGCCATTATTAAGAATCAAATCGGAATCCGCAGAGAGGATAAAAGCCGCTGGGAGAGAAGAACGCCCCTGACACCGGTCGATGTCCGAGAAATGAAAAATTCACTCGGAATTCAAACCATCATCCAACCGTCGAACATTCGTATCTATTCAGACGATGAATACCGTCAAGCCGGAGCCGTTGTTCAGGAAGACCTTTCCTCTTGTCCGGTCGTTTTTGGAGTGAAAGAAATGCCAACTCCATTCTTTCAACCCAAAAACACCTACCTCTTCTTCTCCCACACGATTAAAGGTCAGAAATACAACATGCCCATGTTGAAGCGGATGATGACATTGAATTGCAATCTCGTCGATTATGAAAAAATCGTGAACGAACAGGGTCGTCGACTTCTCTTCTTCGGGAGATACGCCGGCTTGGCCGGTATGATCGATTCTCTGTGGGCCGTCGGAAAAAGACTCGACTGGGAAGGAATTCCCAATCCATTCTCGTCACTTCTGCAGACGTACGAATACGAATCGTTGGAAGAAGCCGAAAAGGCAGTCGCTCGCATCGGCAAGAAGATACGGAGCGAAAGTCTCTCGTCTCGCCTGCTTCCCTTCGTCTGCGGCTTTACAGGATATGGCCACGTTTCTCAAGGAGCACAGGAAATATTCGACCTCCTTCCCCATCGTGAAATCGCCCCCGAAGACATCCCACGGGTCTTCAACAGTCCGGGCAGTTCAAAAGATCGTCTGTATAAAGTCGTTTTCGAAGAAAAACACCTTATGGAACCCATCGCTCCAAACAGTGATTTCGACCTCCAGGACTATTTTGATCACCCTGAAAAATACAAATCAAAATTCGAAACCTATCTACCTTACTTGACCCTCATCATCAATGCCATCTACTGGTCTCCTGCATACCCAAAAATCGTAACGAAACGAGGATTAAAAAAAATGTTCAGCGGCCGAAGCAAGCCTCGGCTGCGCGTCATCGGGGACATCTCCTGCGATGTCGAGGGCGCCATCGAATGTACGGTGCGAACAACTCAACCCGACAAACCGATATTCACTTACGATCCCGTTAAAGATCGGGAAGCAGACGGTTACGAAGGGACTGGCGTCGTCATCATGGCTGTAGATAACCTCCCCTGCGAACTGCCGAGAGCTTCTTCGGTCTACTTCAGCAAGAACTTAATGCCCTATGTCCCCGAAATTGTGCATGCTGATTTTTCCGTGGACTTCAGCCAGCTAAGGCTCTCGCCGCAAATTAAAAACGGTGTCATCCTGTATCATGGACAGTTGACGCCTCAATACAGTGATATCAAAAAATACCTTTAAAAAAGACATGTCATAAATGATTAAAAAAGTGCTCCTTATCGGAGCAGGTTTGGTCTCAAGGCCGATCGTACGCTATCTGCTCGACCAACCGGATTATCGGGTCGTCGTTGGCGATTGCTGCTCGGAAAAGGCGGAGAAACTCATCGAAGGACATCCCCGCGGAATTGGCGTCTCGCTCCACGTGGACGACAAGCCCTCACTGAAAAAAACCATCGCTCAGTCAGATCTCGTCGTCAGTCTCGTACCCTACGCCTACCACCCCGTCGTCGCCGAACTCTGTATTGAACTGAAAAAACCGATGGTGACCACTTCCTATGTCAGTGACGCCATGAGAGCGCTCCACAAAAAAGCCAAACATGCCGGGATTATCATCCTGAATGAAATCGGCCTCGATCCGGGATTCGACCACATGTCAGCCATGCGGATTATTCACCGTGTGAAAGACAGGGGAGGCAGAGTCGTCCGCTTCTACTCGTACTGCGGCGGGCTCCCGGCCCCGGAATCCAACACAAATCCGTTCGGGTATAAATTTTCCTGGAGTCCTCGCGGAGTCGTTCTGGCCGGTCGCAACGACGGGCGGTATTTAAAAGACGGCAAGATCGTCGAAGTCCAAAATAAAGGCCTGTTCGCCCATCATTGGGGCGTAAAAATCGACGGTCTCGGAACCCTGCAGGCCTATCCCAACAGGAATTCCCTCCCTTACATCGATCTCTACGGACTGCAAGGGATTGCTTCCATGTTCAGGGGCACGCTCCGAAATCCCGGATGGTGCGACACCTGGTATGTAATGGTCAATATGGGTCTCTTGGACCTGAACGAGCGGGACGATCTGAAGGGATTGACTTTCCGTCAATTCATAGCTAAGGTTGTCGGCACTGATCCGGACACTGACCTCAAAAAGGCCATCGCAACAAAAATCGGCTTCCAGGCCAAACCGGGCGTTTTCGACCGCCTCGAGTGGCTCGGTCTGTTCAGCGATGAATCCGTCCCGGAAGAAAAAACTTATCTCGACGTCCTGTCCGCCGCTCTGCTGAAAAAACTGTCCTACGAAGAGGGAGAGCGGGATATGATTGTCCTCCATCACGAATTCTTGATTGAATACTCCGACGGCCGTCAAAAAGAAAAGATTACATCCACGCTCGTAGACTTCGGAATTCCAGGAGGGGATACTTCCATGGCCAGGACGGTCAGCCTGCCGGCCGCCATCGCCAGTAAGCTGATACTCGAGGGAAAAATTAAAGAAACCGGCGTCCACATCCCGGTAATACCAACGATTTACAAACCGGTGTTGGGCGAACTGGAAACGATGAAAATCGTCTGTAAGGAGAAGTCCTTCCCGGCATAGAAAAATACATTGGAGAATCCATCACTTCCAGGAACGCTTTGCTTGGTGAGCACACCCATCGGAAACCTGGAAGACATGACCGCACGTGCACTTCGGATACTCGGGGAAGTCGATATCATCGCGGCAGAGGACACACGACGGACGGGCCTTCTCTTGAAGCACTTCGGGATTCAGAACCGATTGGAAAGCTATCACGATCACAATAAAACGCGAAAATCCCCCCTCCTTCTCAATCGTCTTAAAATGGGGAAATCTGTCGCGGTCGTTACAGATGCCGGCACGCCCGGGATTTCGGATCCGGCTTATTATTTAGTGCGGGAAGCCATTAAGGAATCCATTCCCGTGATTCCCATACCCGG
Source organism: bacterium (assembly GCA_043824415.1). Lineage (GTDB taxonomy): Bacteria > Zhuqueibacterota > QNDG01 > QNDG01 > DSAB01 > JBDRSZ01. The sequence goes on from JBDRSZ010000160.1 coordinate 13,344, forward strand.
GGCCACGGCTGCCATCGCCGGACTGATCGTCTCCGGCCTTCCCACAGACCGATTCGTTTTCGAAGGATTTCTCCCCGCAAAGAAGGGCAGGAACGCGCGTCTGGCGGAACTGGTTGATGAGCACAGGACGATCGTCCTTTACGAAGCGCCCCATCGCCTTCTGCGGACCCTGTCCGATCTTCAAAAAACATTGGGAGACCGAACGGTCGCCGTCTGTCGCGAGTTGACAAAAAAATTCGAAGAGGTTCTCCGCGGCCCCATATCCGAAGTCACGAGCCGACTGGCACAGACGAAGATTCGGGGAGAATTCGTCATCATTATCAAAGGACGCTCGAAAAAAAACGATGCATAAGAAATCATACAATGAATTCATTCCGGAATGGTTGAAAAACGGTTTTCTTTCGACGCTCGATCCCATCGTCAGGCTGGCGACCAGACTCAACGTCAATCCCAACACATTCACAACCGTCAGCTTCCTCATCGGATGCGCCGCGACCTACTTCATCGCGACTGAATCATTACGGATAGCGGCATGTCTCATCCTTCTGTCCGGCATGTTCGACGCAATCGACGGGAAAGTTGCAAGGCACAGCGGTAAGGTCACCAAATTCGGCGCGCTCTACGATTCCACTCTCGACCGATACGCCGAAGTCATCATCTTCTTCGGGCTGGCCTTCTATTTCATCAAGAACGGCTGGTATTTGACATCCGTCGCTGTCGCCATCGGGCTCGGCGGTTCGATGATGGTGAGCTACGTTCGAGCCAGGGCTGAAGGCCTCGGATTCGACTGTAAAGTGGGTATCCTCCAGAGGGCCGAGCGGCTGCTCCTGCTGGGGTTGGGAGGCTTGATTCATCTGTATACACTCGTCATCGCTATCTGGGTCATCGCTGTACTATCAAACGTAACTGCCATACAGCGAATCGTCCACATCTGGAAAAAAGATCAAGAGAACAGCAAGCCGGCTGGCGTTTGAGAAAGAGAAGGATGCCAATGCTTCGCCACATGCTTCTATCAAAAATACATCGCGCCCGGGTGACCGCCGCAGATCTGAATTATGAAGGAAGCATCTCCATCGACCAAACGCTCATGGAGGCCGCGGGAATCCTGCCCTACGAAAGAGTCCAGATACTCAACATCTCCAACGGAGAACGGGCCGAAACGTATGCCATCAAAGGCAAAAAAGACAGCGGTGAAATCGTCATGAACGGCGCCATCGCCCGATTGGCACAGGTGGGCGACCTGGTAATCATCCTCTCCTACGGATTCGTGGACGAGGGAAAGAGTACGACGATCATGCCCGTTGTCGTTCTCGTAGACGAGAACAATCGTATTGTCCGCGTACGATCGTAATTTCATCCATCAAGTCAAGGAGGAAACTCTTGGAACAGAAAGGTATTCATATCGAAAAACCCAAAGGAAAACTGGGCGTGTTGATTCCCGGACTGGGCGCCGTAGGCACCACTTTCATTGCCGGCGTAGAAGCCATCATCCAGAAGCACTGCCTTCCCTACGGTTCGTTGACACAGATGGGAACCGTTCGGCTGGGCAAGCGGACGGAAAACCGGACCCCAAAAATTGGTGATTTTGTGCCCCTTGCCAGCCTCGAAGACCTCGTTTTCGGCGCGTGGGATATATTCGAGGACAACGGCTACACTGCGGCCCAAAAAGCCGGCGTCCTGAAAGAATCCGATCTGCAGATCGTCAAAGACAGACTTCAATCCATCGAGCCCATGAAAGCTGTGTTCGACCAGAAATACGTTAAAAAACTCAACGGTCCGTGGGTCAAGAAAGGAACGACCAAGATGGACCTCGCTCATCAACTCATGGACGAGATCCAGGCTTTTAAAGACAAGAAAAAAGTCGATCGGATGGTCATGATCTGGTGCGCCTCCACAGAAGTGTACATCAAACCCGAAGACGTGCACCGCGATCTCCAGAGTTTCGAAAAAGGCCTCCGAGAAAACCACGACGCCATTCCCAGCTCGATGATCTATGCGTACGCAGCATTGAAGAGCGGCATCCCATTCGCCAACGGAGCGCCCAACCTTACTGTGGACATTCCGGCCATGGTGGAGCTGGCCAAAGAAAAACACCTCCCCGTCGCAGGTAAAGATTTCAAGACAGGACAGACCCTGATGAAAACGATCCTGGCTCCCGGTTTCAAGGCCCGTCTCCTCGGATTGCGCGGATGGTTCTCCACAAACATTCTGGGGAACCGCGACGGCGAAGTGCTCGACGACCCGATGTCCTTCAAGACGAAGGAAGAGTCCAAGCTCTCCGTGCTGGAATACATCCTCCAACCCAACCTCTATCCCGAGCTGTACAAAGACCTCTACCATAAAGTCAGGATCAACTACTACCCGCCCCGCGGGGACAACAAAGAAGGCTGGGACAACATCGACATCTTCGGCTGGATGGGGTATCCGATGCAGATCAAAGTGGATTTCCTCTGTCGGGATTCCATTTTAGCAGCTCCCCTCGTCTTGGACCTTGTCCTGTTCCTCGACCTGGCCCAAAGATCCGGAATGAAAGGCATCCAGGAGTGGCTTTCGTTCTACTTCAAGAGTCCAATGACGGCTCCGGAACTCTATCCCGAACACGATCTTTTCATCCAGCTGATGAAGCTTAAAAATACACTCAGGCATCTCAGGGGTGAGGAACCCATCACCCATCTGGGCCTGGAGTATTACGATTGATAAAAAAAACATCCACATTCTCGATACTGAAGACATCCCTTCCTGCAGCTTTAGACTTGGCAACTCAGCCGGTCATGTGGCTCGTCGAAGCCGTGTTCATCGGAAGGCTGAGCGCCGCCGCGCTTGGAGGCGTGGGCTTCGCACTGCAGATCATTCTGTTGACGACCATGCTTCTCCTGACATTCGTCATGGGAGCCATCATCCTCATCAACCGTCATCTCGGATCGAACGACCGGTGGGGAGCCAACCATATTTTAGGACAGACCGTCATGGCCGGATTTGTGATGTCCGTTCCTGTCGGCCTTGTCTGGTACTTCGGCTCGCCCTACCTCTTCAACCTTATTCAAGAAAGAGAAATTCTCAGCACGATATCGTCGACATACATCTCTGGTATGGACGCAGGAATCCAGTATTTACAGACGATCGCCCTGTTTACTCCCGTCCTCATTCCCAATTTTATCGCTATCGGCCAGATCCGCGGTGCGGGGGACACCCACATGTCCATGATCATCAACATAACGATGAACGTGACAAACGCTGTGCTCACACCCATACTCATATACGGCCTCTTCGGATTTCCGCGCATGGAAGTCCGTGGGGCCGCTCTTGCCATGGGCGTGGCCCATACTCTCGGATTTATCATCACCTTTACCTATCTTCGAAGAAAAACCTCCACCCTCTTCCTCTCATTCAGCGAGTTGACAACGCCCAGGTGGAAGAGCTTCAAACAGCTCTTTAAAATGGGTCTGCCCACGACCGTTGAACAGGTGGTTTGGTCCGCTGGACAGCTTGTCGTCACCGGGTACGTCGCTTTGATCGGCATCACCGAGCTGGCCGTACATCAAGTCTTTCTCCGCATTCAGGGAGTCCTCTCCATGTTTTACTTGGGCTTCGGTTTGGCCGCGATGACCTATGTGGGTAAAAACCTGGGCGCCAACGATCACGCACACGCGGAACATACGGGCAAAATCACCCATCGAATTGTCTTCATCGTTGGGCTGCTCATCTTGACGCTCATGATCGTCTTTTCCCGCCCGATCCTCCATCTTTTCATTCGGAGGGAAGATGCCATCATCGCTGATTACGGTTTCCGCGTTCTGTTCATCGTTTTCGCCCTCGTTCAAGTGCCCAAGGCCATGAACACTGTCATTATGGGAAGCCTTCGGGGAGCAGGAGATATTCAGTGGATCATGTGGGTCAACATCTTTGCCGTTCTCATCCTCGAAGTAAGCGCCAACTGGATCGGCACTTTCATCCTGCACTTCGGACTGCTGGGCATCTGGATTGTCAGCATGGTCGATGAAATCTTTAAGAGCAACGTCAATTATTTCCGCTTCAGGGGCGGAAAATGGAAACTTATCCGCATATAATAGAGTAAACTATTCTACATCGGATGTAGAATAGAATCAAAAAAAGAGGTGAATGAACATGAGGACGCTGAAACATACTCTGCTGGGCTTTATACTGGTTTTAATCGTACTCAGCGGAACGCTGATTTGGACGAACGGCGCGGGCAGTACGGATATTTATTCTTCCATCTCAAAAAACCTTACTCTGCTCGGGCAAATCTACAAAGAGGTCTCTACAAGATATGTGGACAGTGTGGATCCCGACAAGTTCCTCAAAGCAGGCATCGACGGTATGCTGAACACTTTGGATCCATATACGGAATACATTTACGAGAACGAAGAACAGCACCGACTCCAGGTGATCACGAGCGGCAAATACGGAGGCGTGGGCATCCTTCTCAACTACAGAAACAACGCCGTCACTGTGGGCGAGCCGCCGTTCGTGGGAACTCCGGCGGCACGCGCAGGAATTCGGGAGGGAGACATCATCATTCAGGTGAACGACACGCCGACCGATAAAATCGGTTACGATGAGAGCGCCCGGCGCATCCGGGGGCCTGCCGGCACCGAAGTCACGCTCTCCATCCGGCGTCAGGGCGTACCGGAACCCATCGTTTTTAAACTAATCAGGGAACAGATCAAGGTCGACGATGTCCGGTATGCGGGCATCATCGGTGATGACATGGGGTACATCCTGCTGACGCGCTTCTCAAATAATGCCGCCCTGGAGGTTCGCGCGGCTATCGATAGTCTGAAGAAGCAGCACATAAATGGCCTCATCCTCGACCTCAGATCCAACCCGGGCGGACTCCTCGACGCGGCTGTCAAGATCTCGAGTTTGTTCCATCCCAAAAATATGGACATCGTTTCAACACGGGGCCGCGCTAAAGGCTCGATAAATCTATTTAAATCCTCGACAGAACCCATCTACGGAGACGGCCCTCTGGTTGTACTCGTGAACCGATTCAGCGCGTCGGCCTCGGAAATCGTCGCCGGAGCCGTGCAGGATCACGACCGAGGCATCATTCTTGGAGATACAACATTCGGAAAAGGCCTCGTCCAGTCTATTATTCCTCTTTCTCCCACATCCGCATTGAAAATTACAACAGCCAAATACTACACCCCCAGCGGACGATGTATTCAAAGCCATAGCTATTCAGCCTGGAGCGACACCGCTTCGTTGGATCAGGCAGTGCTCTACCATACGGACCTGGGCCGTCAAGTACACGGCGGGGGTGGAATCGCGCCCGATGTCATCATCGATCACCCGCCCGTGAGCGACATCGTCATAGACCTTCTCAGGAAGTCGCTTTTCTTCAACTTTGCCGTTGACTATGCAAACACGCACGCGGTTCCGGATTCGAATCTTCTGATCGACGATAACATCCTTCAAAGCTTCCAGCAGTACCTCAAGGAAAAGTCGTACAGCTATCAACATCCCGTCGAAGGAGATTTGACGGCGCTGAAGAAAGAGGCCCTTGAAAAAGGCTATAGCGCATCTCTTCTTCAAGATATCGACCGGTTGCAGAAGTCACTGGAAAAATCCAAGCTTGACATGCTCAGCGGCAGCCGTCAAGATATCCGGAGGTTCCTGCGGTCTGAAATTGCTTCAAAATTTTATGGCACAAAAAGGGGCGTCGAAATCGGCCTTGAGGATGATCCTGCCGTTCAGAAAGCTCTCCTCCTTTTGGCTGATGAAGACATGTATTCGAACGTACTAAGCCACAATAAATGATCATCATAGAATAGGAGGTTTCTTCATGGTTAAAAAATTCGTCTATTCCTTCGGCGGAGGAAAGGCTGAGGGGAAAGCAGCGATGAAAGAATTGTTGGGGGGAAAGGGTGCAAATTTGGCCGAGATGTCGCGTTTGGGAATACCCGTTCCTCCGGGGTTCACGATATCCACTGACGTGTGTACCCAATTCATGAAAGCAAACGGAAAATACCCGAAAGAGCTGGAAAAACAAGTCGACGATGCCCTTGCGAATGTTGAGAAAATCATGGGCATGAAATTCGCAGACGCTAAAAATCCCCTGCTTTTCTCTGTGCGATCCGGGGCGCGCGCATCCATGCCTGGGATGATGGAGACTGTTCTCAACATCGGTCTCACATCAAAAACCATTCCCGGACTCATCGCCAAGAGCGGGAACGAGCGATTCGTCTACGATGCTTATCGGCGCCTTATCATGATGTACTCGGATGTTGTCATGGAAAAAGCAGCGGGTATCGAACCAAAAGAAGGAATGGGTATCAGGGCGCAGCTTGAAAAAGAATTCCATAAAATTAAAGCCGCAAAAGGAGTCAAAGACGATACCGAACTGGATGCCAAAGATCTTAAAAAGGCTGTCACGATTTTCAAAAAGAAAGTGACCCAAGTCCTGAAGACCGATTTCCCAGATGATCCCAAAAAACAGCTCTGGGGAGCCATCTCGGCAGTCTTCCGCTCTTGGAACGGCAAGCGGGCCATCTCCTATCGAAGGATCGAAAACATACCCGCCGACTGGGGCACGGCCGTCAATGTCCAGGCTATGGTTTTTGGGAATACAGGGAAAAATTCAGCCACGGGAGTCGCATTCACGCGGGATCCTTCCACGGGTGAGAATAAATTTTACGGGGAATTCCTGGTCAACGCCCAGGGAGAAGATGTCGTTGCCGGCACTCGCACTCCCCAGGCCATCAACGAAGTTTCCAAGACTGAGTCCTCAAAACACCTGCCCTCTCTCCAAAAGCTCATGCCCGACCGCTACAACGATATCGAGAAGATCCGAAAGAAACTTGAAAAGCACTACAAAGATATGCAGGACCTCGAGTTCACAATTCAAGAGGGCAAACTTTTCATGCTCCAGACACGCGTCGGAAAAAGAAACGGCGTGGCAGCTGTCCGCATGGCCGTGGAGATGCGCAAGGAGGGATTGATCTCCGAGCAGGAAGCCATCCTGCGCGTGAAACCCGACCAGCTCGACGAACTCCTCCACCCCATGCTGGATCCCAAGGGGGAGAAAGGCGCCAAACTCTTGGCCAGGGGACTTCCGGCGGGGCCCGGGGGGGGCATCGGACAGATCGTCTTCTCCGCAGACGATGCAGAATCCTGGGCCAAGCAAGGCAAGGTGGTCATCCTCGTACGGGATGAGACAAGCCCTGAAGACGTTCACGGTATGCGTGCAGCGAAGGCCATTCTCACCGCCAAGGGAGGTATGACCAGCCATGCGGCACTCGTCGCTCGCGGTTGGGGAAAGTGCTGCATCGTCGGATGCGGCGCCCTGAATATCAGCGCCTCGAAAAAAACGGTGTCTGTAAACGGCAAGACTTTGAAAGAAGGAGACTGGATCTCCTTGAACGGAACCACTGGAAAGGTGTACGAAGGAAAGGTATCTCTTCTGCCTGCGGATCCTGGAAAAAATCTCTACTACAAGACTCTGATGACGTGGGCCGATAAATACCGTCGGCTTGGCATACGCACGAATGCAGACAATCCGAGGGATTCGAAGCTCGCGAGGGACTTCGGCGCGGAGGGTATCGGCTTGTGCCGCACCGAACACATGTTCTTCGGTCCGGACCGTATCGCTGCCATGAGAGAAATGATCCTGGCTGATGATGAGATCGGTCGGAAGAAAGCCCTTAAAAAATTACTACCATTCCAGAGAAAGGACTTTATTGGTATCTTCGAGGCGATGAACGGCCTGCCCGTAACCATCCGAACGTTGGATCCCCCGCTCCATGAATTTTTGCCCAACGACGCCGAGAGCCAAAAGGAAATGGCAAGTCAGTTGGGGGTGTCCGTTCAAAAAATTAAGGATAAAGTTCAGAGTCTGCACGAATTAAATCCGATGTTAGGCCATCGCGGCTGTCGACTGGGCACGACATACCCTGAAATCACGGAAATGCAGGCCCAGGCCATCATTGAAGCGGCTTGCCATGTGGCAAAGAAAGGCGTCAAAGTCTATCCGGAAATCATGATTCCCCTGATCGGAACGAAGGAAGAACTGGTAGATCAAAAAAATATAGTCGATGAGACAGCGGAAGCGGTGATGAAGAAGACGGGAATCCGCGTTAAATATCTCGTAGGGACGATGATAGAAATCCCAAGAGCAGCCCTCACCGCTGATCATGTTGCCGAAGCAGCCGAATTCTTCTCATACGGGACAAACGATCTCACACAGATGACCTACGGATACAGCCGTGATGATGCGGGAACGTTCTTGCCCGAGTACATCGAAAAAGGGATTCTGCCTGCTGACCCATTCCAAACGCTCGACAAAGTTGGCGTAGGCCAACTTGTCTCAATGGGAATACAGAAAGGAAGAGCCACGCGTCCCAATTTAAAGGTCGGAATATGTGGTGAACATGGCGGAGATCCAGAATCTATCGATTTTTGTCATCTTGTGGGAATGGATTATGTCAGCTGTTCTCCTTTCAGAGTACCCATCGCAAGATTGGCAGCAGCTCATTCAGCTATAAAGAATAAGAAGTAGTTCTCAAGACACAAATTCGTTTCACAGATCTTTTTAAAAAGGGGTACGATTCCGTACCCCTTTTTAAAATCCCTTACAAATTCTTCTTGACATTCAACTCCTGTTTGGTATATTGTTTTTATGAAAACGCTCTGTTGTGGGTGTGGATAACTTGTGGGTTTCCCGGCAAATCTAATAAGCGCTCCTTTTTATTCTTGTAATTAAAAAAGATATATGCTATTTTTTATTCGTTTCTAATTATATTTAAGTGTTTATGTTTTTGGGTCTTGTGGTTTTTTCTGTTTTTCGCAATACGCCGTTTCTAGAGTGAGGTGCAGTTTATGGAACAACGTGTGGATAACTTGGCCGTGTCTGTGGACAGCTTGGATCCTGCGTTTGTATGGAAAAAGTGTCTGCAAATTATAGAGGCGTGTGTAAGTCCTCAAAGTTTTCAAACGTGGTTTCTGCCCATTTCTCCACTTAAGTTGGAAAAAATGGAGTTGACGATTCAGGTGCCCAGCCACTTTTTCTATGAATGGATCGAAGAGCATTACCCCGATGTCATTCGGAATGCTCTTAGTCAAACCATTGGAGGGGGGGCGATACCCGTATACGTTATTTTAAGAAAGGATGAAAAAAGAACAGAGTCGATATTGGTCAATCGAAAAAAGACATCGGGTGAATATATGGGTGACGAAACCCAATTAAATTCTCGGTATATATTCGATAATTTTGTTGAGGGCAAAGGAAATCAGTTTGCCAAGGCCGCCTCTCTTGCAGTATCAGAAGCACCAGGAAAAACATCTTTCAACCCTCTTGTCATCTATGGGGGGGTAGGATTGGGTAAGACGCACCTCATTCAAGCCATAGGAAATTTCTCCAATCAAAATCGTACAGCAGGAAGAATAAAGTACGTTTCGAGCGAAAAGTTTACGATCGAGTTTATAAGCTCTATACAGAACAACTGCACCGCTGAATTTAGCCAAATCTACCGAAGTGTCGACCTGCTTCTTGTTGACGATATTCAATTCTTCATGAGCAAAGAGAGGACTCAAGAAGAATTCTTTCACACATTTAATGCTCTTCATCAAAAAGGAAAGCAAATCGTACTGTCGTCCGACCGGCCCCCGAAAGAATTAAGGGATTTAGAAGAACGGCTACTGTCTCGCTTTCAATGGGGTTTGATTGCTGACATACAACCTCCCGATTTAGAGACACGCATCGCAATTCTTCAACAAAAAGCTGAATTCGACAATATAGACCTCCCCTTGGAAATCATCGAATATATCGCCACGAATATTACATCAAACATAAGAGAACTTGAAGGCGCTCTAATAAAACTACTTGCGTTTTCATCCCTAAAAGGTGTAGATATCGATCTTGATTTGGCTAAAGTGGTCTTAAAAGATATTGTGGTAAGCAGGCGGAAAAATATTTCTGTCGAAGAAATACAGCGTGTCGTAAGTCAATATTTCAACATTCCCGATGATATTTTAAGGGGCAAAAGCAGGAAAAAAGAAATTGCCCTGGCTCGTCAAATCGCAATGTATTTATCAAAAAATATGACCCATTTTTCCCTGAAGAGTATCGGCCTTCATTTTGGCGGAAGAGATCATACAACGGTCATCCATGCAATACGTACGATAACTGCCTTGTTGAAGAATGACAAAAAGAATAAAAATAATGTTGATATGGTTGAAACACTTAAAAAAAGAATAGAGATTGCCTCATTG
>JBDRSZ010000161.1:0-11718 GCA_043824415.1 bacterium
TTTTGTTTCCGCGTTCGATGCTCTGCGTAGAGTGACGCTGGATGTGGAGTGGAAATCGGAAACTGAGACATCCGAATCTGTTCAAGCTTCCTCTGAAGAATTCACGATGCGAATCAAGGGGTATGCACGCTATCTGGGTGCCGACCTCGTGGGGACGACGCGGCTGAATCCCGCCTATGTGTACAGCCACAATGCGCGTTCGCAGGGGAAATGGGGCGAGCCCGTTGTTTTGAATCACAGCCATGCCGTGGTCGTCGGCGTCGAAATGAACCACGAGATGATTCGCCACGCACCCGATCCGATTGCGACGACGGAGACGGCGTTGAAGTATTTCGAAGCGGCCAAGGTGGCCATGCTCGTGGCCGCATACATCCGACGGTTGGGTTACGAAGCCCGCCCCCACGTGGACGGGAATTATCGCGTGATGTGCGTGCCCGTGGCTGTGGATGCCGGTTTGGGCGAGCTCGGCCGATTGGGTCTGCTCATCACACCCGAGTTCGGTCCCAGGGTACGGCTTTCTGTCGTGACGACGAATTTGCCCCTGTTGCAGGATGCGCCCATCGTCTTTGGTGTTCAGGATTTTTGCGATTTCTGCAAGAAATGCGCGACGAACTGTCCTTCCGGATCGATCGATCGCGGGAGCAAAAAGGTGATCCGAGGTGTCGAAAAATGGCAGAGCGAGCAGGATTCGTGCTATCGCTTCTGGCGTCGGCAAGGATCGGACTGTTCGATCTGCGTGAAGGTATGTCCGTATTCGCACTCGAATACCGCCGTCCATAATTGGGTACGCTGGACGATACGGCGGAACCGATTGGCCCGGCGTCTGGCTCTCTGGGGCGACGACTTGTTTTATGGAAGGCGCCCGAAGGAGACGGTTCCTCTACCCGACTGGCATTCCAAAATATCTTAGAAGCCTACCCTTTTTACTATCGTTTTTTTATTTTTCATACGGTCGTCCATTAACTCCTTTTTTGTTGACAAAGCAGTAAAAAGTCGTTATACTATTCCGAGTTTGATCGTTCCCCTTCACTGTTTTTAATTTCGTAAAGACTGAGAAAACGGGAGAACCGACCGATGCTTAAGCCCATATTAGGAATTTTCGGCGGGATGGGACCGGAGGCGACTGTTGATTTTTATCGAGAGATCATCCGATCGACGCCCGCCGTGAAAGATCAGGATCATATACCGACGTTAATTTACAGCCTGCCCCAAGTGCCCGACCGCACTCAGAGTATTCTGCACCGCGATCTCTCCATTGTGCCCTACGTCGTCGAGGGTGTTCAGAGGTTGGAGAGGGCGGGAGCCTCGTTCATCTCCATTCCGTGCAACACGGTTCATTTTTATTATAATGAAATGATTGAAGCGGTATCGATTCCGATTCTTCACATCGCGCAAGAAGCTGTGAAGGAGATTCTGACGGAGCATCCTGGATCGAGAAGGATCGGACTTTTAGCGACCGAGGGAACGATCCGGTCGGGCATCTACGAGAACGCTTTGCGCGAGCATGGTTTCGACGTCATCGTGCCCGATCCGACGGTTGAGACGGAGAAGGTCATGAAAGCCGTATACGGGATCAAGGCTGGAGCGGATAAGAAGATCAGCGCAGAACTGCTTTCTGATGCGGGTCGTCATGTCGTGGAAAAGGGAGCCGAACTGATCGTATTAGGATGCACTGAAATTCCCCTGGCTTTTGAAAAAGGAAGGATGTCTGTACCCGTTGTGAATGCGACCGAAGTGCTTGCCAAGTCTGCGATTCGTATGTATGTTGAACTCACCCGATGCAACGATACTGTTGGATAATATCCTATACTGTTCCCAAGAACTGAGGTGTTGAATATTGGCGAGGAGAACACTGTTTAATAGGAGGCAGATACAACTGTGTAGGTTTGAATGGGTGTGTCTGTCTGACCAGGTTTGAGGAACTCCAAATGGAGATGATGACGAGAAGACAATTTCAAAAATCCTGCTTCTATCTGTCGTTCACAGGAATGGGGACTTCTTTGTTGAGATTATTTTCCGGGCACAAACAGAAGGACACTTTTACGGAACGGTTGGATGTTCACTTTAAGGGAAGGAAAGGGTGCACTATAAAGGCGGATGGAATGCAAGACGATTTTGAGCCTTCCTATCTGCGACTGCATCGGAGTGGAGAACTCAAAGAGCGAGGAGAAGCACTGTGGAGCATCATGGAAAGCTGCGGACTTTGCCCCAGACAATGCGGGGCGAATCGACTTGCGGGGAATGAAGGATTCTGCGGCAGCTCTTCGCAACTCGAGGTTTCTTCCTTCCATCCCCATTTTGGAGAGGAAAGGCCGCTCGTCGGCAAGGGTGGATCCGGTACGATTTTCATGACGAATTGCGGACTGCGATGCGTTTTCTGCATCAACTGGAAGATCAGCCAGGGAGGGGAGGGACAGCCCGTTGAGATCGAATCTCTGACAGAAATGATGCTTCAGCTTCAACGCATCGGATGCCACAACATCAACGTGGTAACGCCGACGCATTACTCCCCGCACATCGTTCTTGCCGTGGATGTCGCAGCCGGACGGGGTTTGCGACTCCCCATCGTCTACAATACGTGCGGATGGGAGCGTATCGAGATTCTGAGACAGTTGGACGGCATCGTCGATATTTATCTACCCGATTTCAAATATTCGGATGGGAGGATGGCAACCAAGTATTCGTCCGGTGCGGAGCCCTATCCTGAGATCACGAAGATTGCCTTGCTGGAAATGCACCGCCAGGTCGGTGTTGCGAAACCGGCGAAGAATGGTCCGATGTATCGGGGATTGATGATTCGGCATTTGGTCATGCCGAACGAGGTTAGCGGGACGAAGGGGGTCATCGAATGGATCGCGAAAAACCTTCCGAAAGACACTTATCTCAACCTTATGTCTCAATACAGGCCGATGTATAAGGCCCATGATTATCCGGAAATCTCAAGAAGGTTAACGCGGAAGGAATACGCTGACGCCGTGAAATGGGCAAGAGAAGCAGGCCTGACGAACCTGGATATTCAGGGAGAGCCGTTCTAATCTGTATCGAAGGATTCAGTGAAGAAGGATACCGATTTCATCAGATCGTAACGTGCTGGAAGGAGGTGATCGAATGGAATTCAAGATTTGGATGCTGTGGATGGCGCTTGCCGCTGTTTTCATCATCGGTGAAATGTTCACCGCTGGATTCTTTCTTCTGTGGTTCGGTATCGGAGCTGCCGTTGCGGGCGTGCTTGCGCTTTTGGGCGTGGGTGCCGGATGGCAGTGGGGGAGCTTCGTTGTACTGTCCGGGATTCTGTTCGGAATTTCACGCCGGTTTGCCGAGCGGATCACGAAGAAGCAGCCTCCCGGAATCGGCGCGGATCGTTTTATTGGGAAACAATGTGTTGTGTTAGAGACGATTGAGAAAGAATACGAAACCTGTATCATTTATAAAGAGGATTACAAATTATGAAACGTAAGAAACCATTCCTGATGATTTTCATTTGCACTATCATTCTCTTCCATTCGACCGGATTTCCGCAGTCTCGCTCTCTGGATGTCATTCCTGAGGAAAAACTTCTTAAGGCGATGCATTCGATTTCGAGTCAACTTCTGTACGAGTACGTCGCAGAGCTGTCGTCGGACAGGTATGAGGGCCGTTTGACGGGTACGGAGGGGTACAATGCTGCCCGTTGGGTGGCGTCCCATTTTCAAGAATGGGGTGTCGAACCGCTGGGAGACGGCGGGACGTATTTCCAGGAGTTCGACATTCCGTACACGCTCATTTTTGAAGGATGCGAGGTGACGCTGCACATTCCTTTCAAGGACGCTGTCATCAAGAAGCACTACCGGTACGAGGATGAATTCATTCCGGGCTCGACGTCGGGTTCCGGCGAGGTGACGGCCGAGGTGGTTTACGTCGGATACGGCGTGACCGCGTCTGAATTGAATTATGATGATTACGGCGGAGTCGATGTGAAGGGGAAGATCGTGTTGATGGAAAGGGAAGTCCCTGTCTCCCAGAATGTTAATGCCGATCTTTTTCAAAAGTGGCGTCCGTACTCGTTTCATCAGACCAAGCTTCTGAACGCCGTCGAACACGGTGCGAAAGGAATGCTGTACAATTACGGCCCTATCGCGAATCCGAACAATGCGTACGTCGCGGATTTCATCTATTCTCACGTCGGTGATTCGGTTGTGAAGGATTTGTTTTCCGGTACGGGAAGGACGCACGAAGAGGTCGTGAAGAAGATCAAGGAGAAGCTCCAGCCCCAGTCGTTTTCGACGAGGAAAATCGTGACGATCAAGAATGTAACGGAACACAATCCAGAGGGCCGGGGATCGAATGTGATGGGTATCCTGAAGGGAAGCGATCCGGTATTGAGCGAAGAAGTCATCATCATCGGTGCCCATCTCGATCATTTAGGGCGGTGCTACGAAATCATGCCTGGAGCGAATGACAATGCGTCGGGCGTGGCCGTCCTGATGGGCGTGGCGAAAGAATTGGCGGAATCGAACTTAGGTTTCAAGCGGTCAGTTCTGTTTCTCTGTTTCGGCGCGGAAGAGCAGGCTGTGGTCGGGTCGGAAGTCTATCTTGAAAGCCCTAAGGTTCCTCTGGATCGAACGGTTTGTTTGATGAACCTGGACGGCGTGGGCTGCGGCGATCGCTTGCACTGTCTCGCAGGGAAGAATTTTCCGGCTTTGTGGGAATTCATTAACAGGGCCAATGTGAAATACATCCATCGCATCGTGGAGAGTAGTCATTTTCACAATCTGGCACGTCCGAGACTGGATGCGGCCCGGTTCATGTGGAAAGGGATTCCAACCGTATCTTTTTCGTCGTCCGGTTCGAGATCCTATTACCATATCGCGAAGGACGATGTGGATACAATCACGCCCGAGATTTTGGAGGATTTGGCCCAGCTTTTGTTCTTGACCGTGTTGGACATCGCGAATCAGGATTCTGTGGATTTCAGGAACTGAAAAGAAAGAGCCCGTCCGAAGAACGAACGATACGATCTGACGATTTGTTCAATAAAAACATCGTCTCAAACCGCAGAGACGAATTATCAGTTCATGGACACTTAAAGAGGAAGTCAACATATACTTCGTTTTATCGGGTGGAAACCTAAATCATTGTGTAAAAATCTACTTACACAGTCTGTAAAAAAAAGCATCTATAGATTTAATAATGGACTGAACTTTAGTAAATCTGATCATCGTACCAAAAGTGATGAAAAAAATTATGGAGATATGCAAACGCAAACAGGGGTGTCTTTCCCGCAGTGTTTTAAGCGGGAATACAAGTGGGGAGAGGTTTCAAATGCTACAATCCCCACCCTGGATGCCCGATGAATAATTTCCTGCCTGCCGCAGGCATGGAGGGCATGACACCCTCCCATACACAGAATCCGTATATTTGCTAACGTTCAGTAATGGATATTCTCATGAAGGAGGATCATAAGATATTGTATTGAACCGAATCATTTTGTACATCATTATTCCTGCTTGATAGTCCCATTCTGGCCTTGGTCTTGTTTTAGTGCTGATTGTTTTGGGGCATGATGAGCAGGTTTTTTTTAATTCTGGTACGGATGTTGCGAGATGTTTAAGGCTGGCCGATTGTTTGATTGTAGAATTTTTACTTATCCAATTACATCATGATACGATTATCAAAATTCGGACACGCCTGCAAAGACAACGAATGAAAATACTTCATCGGAGTTTTTTAATGTCAAAAATCAATCGCTCTTGCTTTGGTCCGCTATTCGTTTTTCTCCTGCTCCTTTCGTTCTTAAAATGTTCTCAACAAATTCCGCCGGATTCTTCACGGATTGAGATCGTACCCGACCGTTTCCATGCAGTCCGATTCGATCCTTCGTATTACTATGATACCGAATTCAGTGTAAAAGAGCTATCCCGAATGCTGGCGCGTCGATGGCGAGAGAGCGGGATGAATACAGTCTACTTAAAGGTTTATGATCCTATTCATGGTGCTGTTTATCGTACTGAATACTCTATGAACGTTCAGACGGATTACGGCCTGAAAGACCTTCTGAAAGACATGCTGAAAGCCTGCCATGCAGAGGGTATCCGTGTTTTCGGATGGATTCCAGCTTTCGAGCATAAACAGGTTTGGGATTCCCATCCGGAGTGGCGGGTGAAGCGACAGGATGATGCGGATTACAAGCCCACTGAGGACAGCCACTTTCTCTGCGTGCGCCAATCGGGCTTTCGCGAATGGTGGCTGGGTTTCGTGGGCGAACTCCTTGAACACTATAAAGATCTCGACGGCATTGACGTGGGCGAACCGATCATCGCGTGGAATCAAAGCGACGGATGTTTCTGCGACGAGTGCCGAAGTGCGTTTGAGCGTTCAAATACACAACGGTCGAGCGATCCGGACGCGTTTAATTTCGTCCGTTCCGAGCCGTTGACATCCCTGCTGGAGGAGACTTGTCGTTTGATCCATTCTCACGGAAAATCGTCGTCCATCACGACGGTCCTCACCCCCTACGGGAATGGGCGTCTCTTTTCTCCCGTGGAGCAGCGTGCGCTCACAGGATTCGATTTGGATGCCGTCCTTGATTCACCCGACCGGCCGCACATTCTGAATGGAGAACTCATATGGCAGCAGTGGGCAAGCTTGTATGGGGATACAGTCGTTTTTGCGCCCGAATGGACGGAGCGCGCCACGACTCAGCTGACCGAACAGGTGAGGCATCTTTCGCACTTGGTCGTCCATATCGAGCTGACACCCCTGGGGAACGTGCAGGTTTCGGAGAACCAATTTTTAAGGAGCCTGACTTCTGCTTTTGATGGGGGAGCCATGGGTATCGATTTTTACGATGCGTTTCAGGCAGATAACCGTGCGCTGTGGCCGAAGATCGCTGAAACGATGCTCTACGTTCCGACGAAGAAAGCCGTCATATACTACGATGCTGATACCGAGAACGATGCCCGGCAGGTTCAAGTCCTCCTCAGGCATTTCAGGGTTGATGCGGTTCTCCTGCCCGTAGAAGACTCTTTTTCACCGGCCGATGTACCGGATGCCGAATTCATCTTTTATCTCGGTGTGAACCATCGGAGCGCTTTGCCGGAGGCGTTCATGCATTACCTGTCTTCGACGGACAAGACTGTCTGCTGGCTCAACCATAACATCGAGTATCTTGGGGATGCTCTCCCGTCCGAGTTCGGTTTTCGACATGAGGCTCTGGAGGAGCATGTTGAGTGTTCGGTCGCATATAAAGGGAGCATCTTCCCGAAGGCGGACTCGCTTCTCCACATCATACGGGTCGAAGATGCCGACCGATGCGAGGTCATGGCAACAGCAACTACTCCAGAGGGGACGGTTCCTTACGTCGTTCGGAGCGGACGTTTCTGGTATTTTGCGGATCTTCCGACGAACTATGTGATTGAAGGGGGGCGTCACATCGTTTTCGCGGATCTCCTCCACGACATTCTCGGACAGGACCATCGTGAGAAGCACTTGGCGTTGGTGCGCATCGAGGATGTAAACCCGATGTCGGACCCCAAAGCGCTTCGCGATATTGCGAACTATCTCGGCTCCCAGAACGTCCCATTCACCGTGGGGCTGACGCCTCTTTACCTCGATCCCGCGACGAACACGACCGTTTCGCTGTCTGAGGTTCCAAAATTGACGAAGGCCATCCGTCACATGGTTTCCAAGGGAGGGACTGTCGCACTGCACGGGTGCACACACCAGTACCGCGGGCAGACAACGGACGATTACGAGTTTTGGGACGGCTTCAGGGACGGACCCATTTTTCAAGATTCGGAAGGATACGTGCGTGAACGAATCGACAGAGCGCTCAAAGAGTGCTTCAGGAACGGCATCTATCCACTCGTTTGGGAAACGCCTCATTATGCGGCGTCTCAACTGGATTATTCGGTCGTCGACCGGATATTCAGCACGGTCTATGAAAGAAGGCAGACGATGGACCTGCTGGGGAGCGATCAGCTTCTCCCTTACTACATCCCCGCACATGGCTCACAGAATCAGATGATTCCAGAGAATCTCGGATACATTCCGATAAGTGATCCATCACCCGATGCTGTGATCGCAGGAGCAAGACGAAATCTCGCCGTGAGAGACGGTTTCGCCAGCTTTTTCTTCCATCCGTTTGTCCCTCTCGACGTGCTGAAGAAGATTGTCAAGGAAATTCGAAGCATGGGGTACACGTTCGGCAATGTTAGACTCTTGAACAATCATGTGGCGACTCCATCTCAGACCATCGCCAGTGGAAGAGCGGAAATCAAGGTCCAGTTGGATGATCAATTTTTGGATAGATTCACCATCGCACCCGATGGGAAGAAGAAGGATCGCACGACGAGCGAACAGAGGATGTCGGAAAGGTTCACGGAGGAAGTGGTCTGTCCGCCGGGCTGGATGTACGTTGCGGCGGCCGTCGAGGAAAAGAGACTGGGTTTTCCCGCCAACGTGTGGGCACGCGTTTCACAATCTCCGTTTAGGATCGGCGATTATTGGCAGTCTCGGCCCCTCGCTGGAATCACCCGACCCGTCGTTCCGGTTATCCTGATTGACTCAGAAGCGGAGGGTGAGCAATCCGTCAACCAGATGAGTTTTATGAGAACATTTGAGTCTGTGGGGATCGAATACAGGACGCTTTCTGTCCTCGAATTTTTTGAGGTTCCGGAGGGAGTCAACCTGGTCGTTGCTCCGTATTCAGCGGGAAGGCTGTTGTCTGAACAGCAGGTTCTCTTCATCTTGGATGGCGTGTACAAAGGGATCGATCTCATCGTGGAGAAAGAATCCAGTTTGAGCGAAAGACTGGGCATCGCTGTTCAGGGAGAAGAGAAGCGCATCGCGTCTGTCCGGGATGAATACTATCCTCAGATCGGCATCGAATGGAGGGACGAGGGTTCTTATCGAAATTTTGAGGTTCCTGTTGATTATGTCACGCATTACTCGGATCAAGTCAGCGGCGATCCCATCGTCATCGGAGGGGAGTACGGCGAAGGGATGTATCTGTACTTCGCCACGCTTTTCGATCCGACGACTTCGATGGGGTACGGACGCTTCCCGTATATTTTAGACATGATCCAGCGGCAGTTCGACCTGTGGCCCGTGGTGAAGCGAGAGACAGCGGAAGTCTACTTCGATCCGGGAGATCGGGAAGACATCAGTGTGGAGGATTTGATCAAGCTGTGGAAGCAGATGGGTTTTCGGAGAATTTACGCGGCGGGATGGCACGTCTATCCCGAATGGACGTACGAGTACGAAAGACTCATCGAGCTGGCCCACCAGAATGCGATGCTGGTTAACTTATGGCTCGAACTGCCCCACGTGAACGAGGTCTTCTGGCTGGATCATCCCGAATGGCGTGAACGGACCGCCACGGGCGAAGAAGCGTTTATCGGCGGAAGGCAGCTGATGGCTTTGGAAGAACCCGCCTGCTTAGAGGCTGCGTTCGAGTGGATTTCCGATTTTATAGAGAAATACGACTGGGACGGCATTCATCTGGGTGAGATTTATTTTGAATCGAACGATGGCCCGGGGAGGCCGGACCGTTTCACACCCTTTTATTCGTCCGTCCGGGAGAGGTACAAATCGATTCACGGGTTCGATCCCGTCCAATTTTTTAATCCCACTTCTTCGTTGTACTGGCGTCGGAATCCGCAGGGCTGGAAGGCGTTCTTAGAGTTTCGCAACCGTCTTGCCGGGGAAATCCAGCGAGCCACGCTTCGTTTCCTCGACCAGAAGAGGAAGCAGAAAAAGGGCACGCTTGACCTGACGATCACCCCCGGTGGAAAACGGTTGGCCGCATCTTTGGATTCTCCGGTTGCAGAAGGAGACAATGAGATGCTCGCATCCATCTCTGTCGTCGAGAGACTGATCGTCGTTCCTCAGCGTGCGGAAGAACGCCGCGGACCGACACAGTATCCGACGGGCGTTGAATTCTATCAAGCCGTGAGGGATTTGGAGTCGAAGGCACAGAGGTTCGCCTTGTACACTGAGTCGAGCATCTACGAAGTGGACCTTCCCTGGATCGCCTACGTTCTCGGGGAATCGGGGAAGGAAACAATCGCGCCGTACCGATGGGATGTGGAATCGGAGAAAACAGTCACGGTCGCGTTCGATCCAAAAGTGCACAGGGAGATCGTTGTCGACGGCGAGATATGGCCGGCTTATTCCAAAGGGCGGGCGATTCTGCCGCCGGGGTCTCATACCATTCGAGCGATGACAAAGACAGCCGGCTTTTTCAACCCGCTGAAGTCGACGACAAGGCTCGTGGACATCAGCGGAGAGCTGCTGTCGTGCAAGACGATTTCGCGTGGGTTGGAGGTGTCGTACGATTCTCCAGTCGATTGTTATGTCGTCGTCAACGAAGAGCCGCAGAAGGTCCTCATCGACGAGGCGGAGGTCGAGGCTGATGTGCTTCGCGGTATCCCTGGTTATTCGATCAAGTGTCCGGCAGGGTCTCATAAAGCGAGAATCTTCACGCGCAGTTCGGGAGCATTGTCCGTCCATAATTTCAGCTTGATTTTTTCCGTCCTCATCGTGCTTGTCAGCTCGTTGGCCGGTACAATATTGTTGATGCTCTACATTAGAGGACGAAATAGACGCCGACGCATCAGAAACGGGCGATAGGACGGCATGATTTGAAGGAGAATTCGTAATGCCATACGCATCCACTTTGTTCGATATCCTATTTCTCTTTTCTGTTTCGATTGTTTGGGCGATGATTCTCTATCAGCTTGTCCTGACGTTTTTCGGGTATCGGTACAGGCGGAAGTGCGAGAAGAGCTGGGCAGAATTAAGCCGGAAGCAGAGCGACCCGCCTGCGGTGTCCGTCCTCATACCCGCCAGGAATGAAGAGATCGTTATCCGGAACACCCTGGAAAAAATCTTGGCAATGGACTATCCCAGAGAGAAGATGGAAGTCATCGTCATCAACGACGGCTCGACGGATGGGACTGCCGAAGTCGTCGAAGCAGTCCGGTTGAAGGACGGCAGGGTGCGCCTCCTGAATCTGCCGGAGGCGGAGGTGGGCAGGGGGAAATCACACGCTCTCAACGTGGGATTTCGGGAGACGAATCACGGACTGATCGCCATCTACGACGCGGACAACAATCCCGAACCGCAGTCGCTCAGGATCTTGGTTGCACATCTCATCGCCAACGCGAAGCTGGCCGCGGTCATCGGCAAATTCAGAACGCTCAACCGGAAGCGGAACCTTCTCACACGATTTGTTAACATAGAAACTTTAGGCTTTCAGTGGATCCTTCAGGCTGGCCGATATCACGCCTTCGGAGTGGCCATCCTGCCCGGAACGAATTGCGTCATTCGGAAGGATGTCCTCTTAGACTGCGAAGGGTGGGATGAGGCGGCCATCACGGAGGATGCGGAGCTGAGCGTCCGATTGTACCAGAAAGGCTGGAAGATTCAATTCGTGCCGATGGCCGTTACGTGGGAGCAGGAACCCGAAAAGTTGAGCGTCTGGGCGCGGCAGCGGACGCGCTGGGTGCGGGGCAACAACTATGTCATCCGGAAGTACGTGAAGCAGGCGCTTTCTTTGAAGAACCGATTCCTTTTCATGGAGTTTTTGTACCTGTTCATCCTGTACTACCTCTTTTTGGGAGCGATCGTCGTCTCCCATCTGCTTTTTCTCCTAGGCGGTCTGGGAGTACTCTCCGTACCCGTGCCCGGTCCGTACACGGCGGTCTGGTTGTCAGCGTTTCTGATGTATCTTTTAGA
>JBDRSZ010000162.1:0-4921 GCA_043824415.1 bacterium
AGAAAATATTGTGTTATTAAAACTTGACTCAAAATTCAAGTTCTATACGTGATAAAAGGTTTAATGGAGACAGAGAGATGAAGTATAAAATAAATGTAGTGATATACTCAACACAAAGTGGTTTTCGGATTTTTATCGGAGACCTCACCTAAATCCTCTCCTTGAAAAAAGGAGAGGACCACATTGTGAAATCCGAAAACCACTTTGGTTCGACTATAGAAAAAGATCAATATGGTTATTATGCGTATTGTCCTGAATTGAAAGGGTGCCATTCTCAGGGAGTTACATTTGAAGAAGTGATGAATAATATTAAAGAAGCCATTGATTTGTATTTGGAAACAATGAGCAGTGAGGAGGTTCAAAATGCTTTGAGCCAAGAAATTCTGAATACGACATTTGAGGTTGATTTTGTTTAAAAATCCAAGATTAACTGCCAAGGAAGCCGAATCCTTATTACTACAATCAGGCTTCATTTTATTGCGTAGCAAAGGAAGTCATCGTATATATCAAAGGGAGCAGGAAAAAATAGTGATCCCGTTTCATCAAGGGAAAATTCTTCACCCCAAGATAGTGAAGCAGGTCATGGAAGCGGTAGAGGGGAGAGAATGAGGTTAAGGTGAGATTGTAAATGTTGGATGTCGAATATCGGATTGCGGAAGAGGAGATGTCGAACTGTGGATTTCGGATGGCGGATTTAAAAGAAAAGCAGGCAGTAGGAAGTATGAAGAAAGCATAGGATTGGTGTTAATTATTGGATTAATGAAATGATTGGATTATGAGGAAAAGGATTTCTGGTTTACTGTTTCAGCTTCTCTTTTCGGACGCGAATTTTACTTCGATCAATAATCACCAGGTTCCCTTGAATATCGTTTGGTTTTAAAGCCTGAACGGCGTCAAGGCATCTGTGAGAAAAAGCATGATCAGGCGATTTCAGATTCGTAGACAACTTCTTCAGTAGCAAGCTTGGCAGCGTAGCCGATGCAGGTTAGGATATCTTTTTCATTGAGTTTTGGATATGCTTTAAGGATATTCTGGTGAGTTTCACCTGCAGCAAGAAGATCAAGAATGATATGGATGGGAATTCGTGTCCCTTTGATGTGAGCCTTACCATGACATATCTTTGGATCGATAACGATGCGTTGCACGTTTTCCTCCATTGAGCAACTTGTTTGTTTTTTAAAATATAATAAAATAATTGGAGAAAGCAATTGGGATTTTTGTCTGATTTGATTTTAATCAGGACGATTCCGGCGATATTATTGGGTAAAGGGGCGTAGGGAAAAAAGATTTCGGATTGTGGAAATGAGATGTCGGATTTCGAATATCGGATTGCGGGAAAGAAATGTCGGATGTCGAATTGCGGATTTCGGATTTGAATGATAGAATATGGATAAAAAAGAACTCGAAGAACGAACAAAATTATTTGCGTTAAGGATTATTCATTTGGTTTCGGTATTACCGAGGGGAAAGGTATGTGATGTGATCGGGTATCAGCTTGTTAAATCTGGGTCGTCTCTAGGAGCCAACTATCGTGAGGCGGTGAGAGCAGAATCGAAAGCGGACTTTATTCATAAAATTGAAATCGTAGAAAAGGAGACGATCGGAAACGCAATACTGGCTGGAGTTGTTGGGAGAGTCGGGGATTGTTGGTAAAGAAAGATTAATCGATATCATGGATGAATGCAGGCAGTTGTTGGCGATATTTACGGCAACGGGGAGGAGTGCGAAGAAGAGGAAGTGAGATTTCGGGTTTCGGATGTCGGAAAGAGAAAAATGGCTCATACGATGCAGAATGAAGCATGATTTTTTGATAGATTTTTATTCATTGTGAAGAAGATAGAGTACGCAGAGCATTTAAAGATTCGCATCAAACTACGGCACATACCGAAGGGTCTCCCGAGGCAGATTTATGTGACGGCTGATGAGAGATATTATGATTCATCAACACAATATAGAATTGTCCTTAAAAAGACGGAATATTTAGGAAAGAACAGAGACTTGATCATCTGTTATGAAGAAGTAGAGGATAGAGTTGAAATTATTACAATTCATCCTTTGAAAACATATCAAAAGATACAAAGGATAAAATCCGGAAGGTGGAAAAAGATATGAAAAAATCAGATCCAGTTGTAAATTATGATTCACAAAGTGACGTCCTTTTTTTTGCGATCAGAGAAGGGGGTGAAGAAGAGTTTGTTGAAATTGCCCCAGGAATTCATGTTGAACTTGATGAAAAGGGAGAAGTCATTGGTATTGAGATTTTAAACGCGTCCCAGGTACTCAAGCCTGTTGCTAAATCATTGGTGCCGCGGATGGGAGTCGCTTAGGGGATCACGGATGGCAAATGAAGAGATGCCGGATTTTAATTATTGAATTACGGATTTTTTGGATTTCGGATTGAGAGGATGTGAAATGGATAAGAAGAAAATGAGATCGTCTTAATAGCATTTCGATGAATAGGAGATTAAAGATGGCGGAACATGAAAATCCGAAAGTGACGAAAAGCAGTAAAAAAGAGGATATTTATGAGGCTTACAAGCAATTGGTGAAACAGATGGAAGAGAAGAGGGAATCGGAGACGAAGCCTGAGCAGAAGGCCGAGGAGAAAAGGGTCCAGGAAGCCGTTCGGACAGCGGACGATTTATCGATCGATGGTGTGAGCCGGAGCATGAATCAGCTGAAAGCGGAATTTGGGAAATCGCTGGGCGATATCATGGATGGATTAGAGCGTGAACTGTCCAAATACCAGGAAGTAAAAAAGGCGCTGGAAGCCAGAGAGAAGGAACTGAGCGAAATCTATGAGATACAGAAGGCCGCTTCCAGCCTGGCTGCGTTGGTGGAATCTCAGAAACAACAGCGAGAAGAATTCGAGAAGGAGATGGAGACGCGCCGAAGGGAATGGGAAAGGGAGGAAGCTCTATTCGAATCCGAGATGGGTGAGAAACGGGAACAACAGGAGAAGCAGTGGAAACGCGAGAGGGAGGAGTGGGAATATCTGTTCAAACGTGAGCAGCAGATCGCCCGGGATGGCTTGGCAGACGAGAAGTCGAAAATGGAAAAGGAGCTAAAGGCAAAGACAGAGGAGGCTGAAAAAGCGCTGTCGGAGCGTGAAATGGCCCTGGCACAGCGCGAGGAGAAGATCGGGGCGCTGGAAGGACGGATTGTCGAACTGGAAAAGGATCGGGAAGAGGCCGTTGAGCATGCGATCAAGGAGACGACGGATAAACTGCAGAGCGAATACCGGACGAAAGAGACACTGCTTCAAAAGGATTTTGAAGGTGAGCGGAATGTGATGTTAGCACGCATTGGAACGCTGGAAGAGACGGTAAAAACTCAGAATGCTCAGATTGCCAAGCTGACACAGCAGATGGAGAAGGCTGCTGCTCAAGTCCAGGACATGGCTGTGAAGGTCGTGGAGGGGGCTTCGCGCTCGAAATTACTCGACCGGATGGAATCGCTCGCCCAAGAGGAAAGAAGGAGCCCTGAAGCGAAGAAAAACAAATCGGAATAGAGGAGTGCATTTTAAAGAGTCGTTTGGATCAACAGCATCGTAATGGAGATAATATTGTCGAACCAAAGTGGTTTTCGGATTTCACAATGTGGTCCTCTCCTTTTTTCAAGGAGAGGATTTAGGTGAGGTCTTCGATAAAAATCCAAAAACCACTTTGTGTTGAGTATACAGTGGGAATGAATGATTATTACAGGTGAGAATAACGACGTAATCGAAAAAGTGGTATTCGTCATTACAATTGTTATCAAGATTGAATTTTTATCAGAAAGTCCTTGACTTTTTAACATAAAATTGTTATTATCATTCGGAGAGGCGAGTGTCGGAGAATGAAAATTCTCCGCAATCGCCTCTTTTTATTTATTTCTGAATGGAGAGGCGTGATCGGGAGAGAAAAAACCTTCATCATTGGAAAGGAGGAAGAAATGAAGAGAAAACGATTTTACAAAGTGGCAATCTGGATTGGAGTGGGTCTCTGCATGTTTGGGTATGGTTCTGTGCATGTTGCTGATGTGCGAGATGTGGTCATCAACGAAGTCGCCTGGATGGGGACGAATGCATCCTCGGATGACGAGTGGATCGAATTGTACAACAACACAGATGTGGATATCGATCTGTCGGGTTGGACCTTGGTTGCTGAAGACGGCACGCCGGGGATTGCGCTGTCGGGTACGATTCCGGCCAAAGGATATTTTCTTCTGGAGCGTACAGATGATAACACGGTTTCAGACATGACAGCGGATCAGATCTACAGCGGTGCTCTGGGAAACAGTGGTGAGAAGATTCTGCTCAAGGACGGTCAGGGACAGTTGGTTGACGAAGTGGATTGTTCAGGAGGCTGGTTTGCGGGCACGAATAGCCCGAAAGCCACGATGGAGCGGAAGCATACAACGATTGACGGCTCAGCCTCGGAAAGTTGGGACACAAATAATGGCGTGACGATGAACGGAAATGATGCCGATGGCAATCCGATTAGCGGGACGCCGAAGACTCAGAACAGCGACTATGATATACACCTTTCCGTGGAAGAGTCTCCCGAAATACCGAGAACGTGTCTTCTTTTGAACAATTATCCCAATCCATTTAATCCTTCAACAACGATCTGGTATCGAGTTACTGAGAAAGAGGCGTTTCGGATGATTGCTTTGAGAGTCTATGATCTACTGGGCCAGGAGGTGTTGACGATGGTCAATCGGATTCATATACCGGGAGAGTATGCTGTGGTGTGGGATGGAAAGGATGATACGGGTAAAGAGGTTTCGAGTGGAGTTTATGTTTGTCGGATGGTGTCGGATGGGAAGGTTGTTAGATCAAAAAAAATGTTGAAGATCGAATAATTTTATTTCTGTGAACATTTTTTTCAAGGAAGAAATTTTAATTTTTGGAGGAAGGAGTTCGTGATGAAGGTAATAA
>JBDRSZ010000163.1:0-5190 GCA_043824415.1 bacterium
CCATTCACGGCGCCTTACAGCGAGGATCAACGGTCGGTCAGCAGTGTACCTGAAAATGTCGTCGATTGGGTGCTCGTTCAACTCTATTCAAGCCCGTCAGGGTCCGTCGTCGCGTCGAGGAGTTGTTTTTTGCACCGGGACGGTCGGGTCGTGGACGATGACGGGAACAACGGAGTCGTGCGGATACGGGCTATGGAGGATTTGTACTATATCGCGCTCAAGCATCGGAATCACCTGGCTGTGATGAGTTCGACACCCGTGAAACTGACCTCTTATGAAACGGTGTTCATCGATTTCACGACAGGGATCAACAGATTTTACGGGACATGGGGAGGAAAGCAGCTCGATCCGGGAGTTTGGGGAACGGCGGGGGGCAATGCGGATGCTTCGGACCAGGACATCTTCGCGAGCGATCTGGCGAGCATTAAGATTGGATTGTCGTCCGGAGTTGACGGATATTGGGCGGCCGATACGGACATGGACGGACGCGTGTCGATCTCCGATTATGAAATGTGCCGGCATAATGTGCTGGGAGGGTTTTATTCGATGATTCGGGATCAGCGATGAGACGAGGATACGGACAGTGTCGCGCATTCTTGTAAGAATTGTTTTATGTGTCCTAAGCTTGCCGTGCGCTGTGTTTGCTCAGAACCGTTGGACGTGGTACGTACATTCGGCCCGCGTGGATTCGATGAATGCGGATCGTTTTCATCTGACGATCAGCGTTCGGGCGGATTCCGAAGCGGATGGAGCGAAGTTGGGGAATCACAATGTACGCGGGATGATGTCCTCCGATCTCACCGATTTCAACGAGGGGAACGATCCGGTCCTGCTGACGAATCATCTGTCGGTGTACGACATGTCTCTGTCCGACGGTCCTGATGATCAGTGCTGGCAGCTCAACGTTGTTTTTAACGGAGACGAGGGACACGGAGAACGGGTCGATTCCGCCGGCGTTCGTGTGGCGACGATTCTGTTTCACATCCACAACCCGAACGGGTCGTCGGGTATCGTCTTCCACCCGATAGAACAGACGTATGCGGATGACAACGTCTCACGTGTCTCGGCTTCTTTCGATACGACAGGGGGCAATGTGTCGTTGTTCTCAGAGATGTCGGATGTTACGGTTACATACGACAATCCGACCGAATTCGGCCTTTTGCAGAATTATCCGAATCCTTTCAACCCGGAGACGAGGATCGTCTATCGACTCTCCGCAAGCTGCGATGTGCGTGTGCGCGTGTATACATTGAAAGGTGAAGATGTGAGGACGCTGGTTGCCGAACGGCAGGGTCCGGGGGAATATACGACGATCTGGAACGGCACGAACGAGACCGGGATAAGGGTGAGCAGCGGCGTTTATCTGCTGCGATTGGAGGCCGGTTCATTCTCGGAAATCCGGAAGATGACTGTCCTGCGCTGATTTTATCGATCGTTTGCATAACGGAGTGATTTTTTATGATTACACTGATCACAGATTTTGGAACTTCCGGCCCGTACATCGGGTCGATGAAAGGCGTGATCCTGAGCATCCATCCCGAGGTCCGGGTTGTGGATCTCACCCATGACATTCACCCTCAGGACGTAGACGAGGCGGCGTTCGTTCTGAGCCGCGCATACGCGTATTTTCCGAAGGGAACGATACACGTCGTGGTGGTCGATCCGGGCGTGGGGAGCGGCCGCGCCGTGCTCGCGGTTCGGACGGAGCGGTACATCTTCTTAGCGCCGGACAACGGGGTTCTGAAATATATTTTCTGTGAATGTCCTGATTGTCAAGTGTTTCGGGTGACGAATCGGGACTTTTTCCTTGAGTCGGTGAGCCACACATTTCACGGCAGGGACATCTTCGCTCCAGTAGCGGCGCATCTTTCAAAGGGGATGGACATAGAAACGATGGGAGAGCCGTGCACGGAGTATGTCCGAGGGGAAGTACGAAGGCCCGAAGTCCGTCCCCGAGAGATTCGCGGTGAGATCGTTTATATCGATGGTTTCGGTAACGGGATTACGAATATAGAAGAAGGATTGTTCGCCGGGCGGGCGGTCGACCGGATTTGCGTTCGATCTCATGTCATCGACGGAACGAGTGGGACGTATTCGGATGTTGCAGCGGGGAAGCCGTTGGCACTCGTCGGGAGCGGCGGCACATTGGAGATCTCGGTGTCTCAGGGGAACGCACGGGAACGTATGGCGTTTCAAAAAAGCGATGCTGTGATCGTCGTTTTGATGTCAAAAAAGAGGTCGGCATGAGAGATCCGTATTCGAATTTTCAAGACACGACTACTCCCGAAATACGATTGCACGGAACGGAAGGAGTCCCACGAAAACGGAATGTGTGGATTCATGTGGCACTTTTTGTATTGACAATTTTTTCCACGTATCTCGTGGGCTTGAGTGACGGCTGGATTGGAGCCGCCTGGTATTCCATTGGTATCATTACAATTCTTTTGGCTCACGAAATGGGTCACTACCTGATGGCGAAGAAACACGGCGTGCCCACGACGCTGCCGTATTTCATTCCCATGCCTCTGCCTCCGTTCGGCACGATGGGTGCGATCATTAAAATGGAGGGGAGAATTCCCGACCGGCGCGCGCTCTTCGACGTGGGAGTGGCGGGACCGCTGGCCGGGCTTGCGCTCATCATCCCTGCGATTTTCGTCGGACTGAAGCTGTCCAGAGTCGTGGAAATCTCGTCTTTGGGAGAGGGAACGATGCCGTTGGGGGATTCCCTCCTCTTTTCCTTTTTAACTCGGGTTGCGGTCGGCACGCTTCCGGAGGGACAGGACATCCTTCTCCATCCACTGGCCTTTGCGGGCTGGGTCGGCCTTTTGGTAACGGCCCTGAATCTTCTGCCCATCGGCCAGCTCGACGGGGGGCATATCATGTACGCCCTGTTCTGGAGAAAAAGCAGATTCATATCGACCGTTTTTTACATGGTCTTGCTGTACGTCTGCCTCTTTCATTTTGTCGGCTGGTTCCCTCTCATCGTCGTTCTGACGATCATCCGCAGGCATCCGCCCACGATGAACGATTCCATCATGCTGGACAGGAAACGCAGGATCGTCGGCATATTGGCGCTCGTCCTCTTTGTTTTGGCGTTTACGCCCGTCCCGTTCGGAATCGGCGAGGGGCTGATTCCCCTCCTGATGAAACAGTTCCATCCATGAAATCGTCTGTCGTCGTCGGTCTGGGGGAAGTGCTCTGGGATGTGTACCCTGACGGGAAGCATCTGGGCGGGGCTCCGGCCAATGTGGCCATTCATGCTCACAGGCTGGGGGCGGAAGGCATTGTGGCGAGTGCAGTGGGCTGTGATGGATTGGGAGGTGAAATCATCGCGGCTTTGGAGGAGAAGGGTCTGGATGCCTTATACGTGCAACGGCGTTCGCCGCGGCCGACGGGAACCGTCGGCGTGACTCTGAATGAGAAGGGTGTCCCCAGTTTCGCTTGCTCCAAAGATGTCGCTTTTGATTATATCGAGTGGAATGATGATTTAGAGCGATTGGCAGACAGGGCCGCTGCGGTTGTTGTGGGAACGTTGGGACAGCGTAATAAAGTATCCCGCCGGACGATTCAAGAATTCATCAGCAGGGCAGAGCAAGCGATCCGTGTATTCGACGTGAATTTTCGGGGATGGAACGAGGCGACGGAACGCATCGTCCATGAAACGTTGATCCACACAGATATTCTCAAGCTGAATGAAAATGAGATGGGAACGATGCGAAAGGCTTTGGGTAAAGAGCGCTTGGGAGTCGTCCCGTTTTTGGATTGGCTTGTCGAATTGAATGGATTGAGGCTCGTTGCCCTCTCCCTCGGAAGCAGGGGATGTCTGCTGACGGACGGAAAGGAGCGTGTGCTTTCTCCGGGAATCCGAATTCAGCCGGTGGATACGACGGGATGCGGCGACGGCTTCGCGGCCGGACTAATTGTTAAAGTTTTCGAGGGAGCGTCGTTGGAGGAAACTGCCGTATTCGCTAATACGGTCGGCGCTTTCCTGGCGACGATGCCGGGAGCCACGCCCATGTATTCGCAAGAGGATTTGGATAGATTCCAAAAAAAATACTCTCCCAACAATCGTAAGTAAAATTCATTACAATGTATTTGTGTTTGGGATTCGCCTTTTATTGAATCGAATTTTTCTGCTTGTTATCGATAAATTGTTTTATTACATTCAAATAGAATTCATCATTTCAATTTTTTTCTCACAGGAAGCACTGTGTTTTCATCAACGGGAGGGATTGATGAAGTACAGAACGATCAGCTTCTCCTTTGCATTGACGTTACTACTCATCGTCTGTCCACTGCATTCCGAACAACAAAAATCCGCGGACGCCCATTTTCAAAAGGGGGAATCCTTTCGGCTGGATAATGCGCTGGATCGAGCGCTCGCTTCCTACAGGAAGGCCATCGAGGCGGACAAACGCCACGTCAGGGCGCACATGGCATACCAGGACATGATGATTCGGCGAATGGGCAAGGGAGATGTCATCCGCGGAGAATACCGGAAATTGCAGGAGGCGCATCCCGGCGATCCTGTGTTTCGTTTTCTCACTGCCCGGCTCGTGGACGAGCCTGTCATTCTAAAAGAAGAGGCGGAGGACATTCTCCAGATGGACCAGGAATTTTACTGGGGGTATATTCTTTTGGGGAAAGCGTTCTCCGGGATGGATTTGGATGCCGACGCTTTGGAAGCGTACAAGAAGGCAGCCGCGCTGGATCCTGAAGAAGCTCAAGCCTATTTCGAGATGGCGGCTATTCATCAGCGACTTGAAAATCTGGACGAAGCCGGAACCCTCTATAAACAGGCGTTACAGAAGGATTCGAGCCGGGTGGAGATCCATGCTTATCTTTTAGGGATTGATTATAAAACATCTCAAGATAAAGAGGCTTCGAAGGAACGGATTCGAGTACATATTGAGCGTCTTTTGGATAAGTATCCCAAATGTCCCACTTTTATGTATCAATTAGACAGAGTTTGTATGCCAATTTTTGGGAATGAATACAGGATTGTCTTTTCGGATAGATTGGAAGAGTTGGATTCAACGGGTCGAATTGCTCAGGAAATAGATTTCAATTTATCGATTTCAGCCGCGAACCAGGAAGAAAAAATAAGAAGATTTAAGGATTTCCTGAAACACTATCCGGATTCAGAGTTGAAAAATATTGCCTATTCGAATCTTGTCAATTCGTTGATGA
>JBDRSZ010000164.1:0-42952 GCA_043824415.1 bacterium
CGCTCTTGAAGTCACGGATGCGACGGCTCTCGTAGCCACCGAAAGTAAGACGGTCACGGTCACTTTCACGATGACCGACGCGTCTTAATTCCGTGTTGTGAGATGGGGGCGGATTCCAATGTCCGCCCCTATCTGCGATTCGAGGGGAAAAGTGAAAAGGTTGCGAAACGTCTTCTCTCTATGCGTGATTCTTCCGAGCCTCATACTGGGTTATGGTGTCTCGGCCCAGGATATTACCGTCTTTGGAAACTGGTCTCTGATGATCGATGCTTCCAATCTGACGGCCGGTCCGGGGAGCGATGTGAACTCCACGTATATGAGTGACAACGATCAGATAGAAATCAATATTCTGCGAGCGAAAGGAATGTGGGCCGTGTATGTCAGGGGCGTTCCGATGAACTGGCATCCGGATCTGAGGTTTGGTATTCGGAGGACGAATAACGGGATCGGAGGCGGCTGGATCTCGGGCGGCACTTCGTGGCTGGAAGTCACGTCGTTCGATCAACAATTTTTTATGGGGAATAAACAGAGAAAGAATATTGATGTTCAGTGCGGACTGACGGGCGTTTCTGTTCAGATTCCCTCGGCGATGTATTCTGGGACGGTTATTTATACGATCATGGAACTTTAGATTGGAGAAGCATAAAAATGGGGAAAAGGATCGGATTTTTTATTTTTATCATCGGTTTATTGGTGCGAAATACGCTGCCCGCCGGAGTTACGGTTTTAGGAGATTTGACCCACGAGAAGAATGTCCTTCCAGGCGAGACTTACAGCGGTGTGATTATCATATTGAATACGGGGGAAGAGCCGGAAGAGATCAAAGTGTATCAGACGGATTACCTGTTTTTCAGGGATGGTACGAGTGTCTACGGCAATCCGGGGGAGGTACTCCGTTCGAATGCAGCGTGGATCTCTTTCAGTCAAAAGCGATTCACGGTTGCGCCCAAACAACGCCAGACAGTGCATTATACCGTGGAAGTTGCACGGCGTGAAGACCTTTCCGGCACGTATTGGAGTGTGTTGATGGTGGAAGCTGTTCCCAGAATATCGCCGGAAAGCATGGAGAAATCGGGATTGGGAATTCGAACCGTTCTTCGTTACGGAGTTCAGATGATTAGTCATATCGGGAACAGCGGGACGCGTGAGCTGAAGTTTTTGGGATCGAAGCTTCTTAATGAGGAAGGAAAAAAGATATTACAGGTGGACATCGAAAATACAGGAGAGAGGTTATTGAGGCCGGAAGTGTGGGCTGAGTTCTATGACAAGAACGGTGTTTCCATAAGTACATTTGAGGGGATGAAGCTGCGGACATATCCCGGGACTTCCGTGAGGTATAAGATTGATGTGAGCAGCGCGCCAGGCGGGACTTATAAAGTACTTGTCGTGGCGGATTGCGGAGGGAACGACCTTTTTGGAATTCAGTATGCCGTACAAATCGAATGATGAATAGGATACTCCAAATTGCACTCATTTTCAGCCTTGCAATGTCTATTCATGCAGATAATGAAGGAATTCAAGTAAGACCGAACGGGAACACACTTATCGAGACGGAACCTCAGAAGATTGTTACGACAGTTTTTCGTGTCACGAACACCGGATCCCCGAGACAGGAATTTATTTCAGAAGTGAGGCTTCCCCGGGGGTGGAAATTGATCACGCAGGATTTCCCTTTCGAATTGGATGAGAATGAGAGCGTCATTAAACTTGTGAGTGTGTTCGTCCCTCAAGCGGCGACGGCCGGACTTTACGAAATCACCTACCGGGTGACGGGCAGAAAATACCCCTCCGTGAGTGATTTCTTTACAACGCAAATTGCCGTTCTGCCGAGTCTGCATTTGGATGTTCAACTGCTGGAAGCGCCTGAGTACGTTATTGCCGGGGACGACTATCGGATTTCTTTTGTCGTGAGCAACGGCTGTAATATCGTCGATAGAGTGTATGTTCGAATCGAGAATAAAGAAAATTACCCCGCTTCTTTCGTAGTTGAAGATTTTTCGATGACTCCGATCAGGTCCAAAAAAATCACAGTGACGATCAAAACGGATGGGACGATCACGGATCGGATGAGACATACGATTCGCCTTATTGCGCAACTTCGAAAGAACGAACAGATACAGTCTGTGGCGTCGAGTTCTGTGGAGATTCTCCCGAGGAAGATGGGAGTGGAGGACCCGTTCCGCAGACTGCCTGTCACTGTTGCGTTAAGCCATGTGGTACAGAAGGACGACGACATGAGTAGTGGATTTCAGGGCAATATTTTTGGCGAAGGCACGCTGGACGAAGAAGGCGATAAACACATTCGGTTTCGATTTCGTGGACCCGATATTTTCGAGAGGTCTTTCTTGGCCGAGCACGATGAGTATTTTGTGAGTTATTGGACGAAAAATACTATGCTGCATTTTGGAGACCGAGTTTTTTCCCTGTCGCCCCTTACGGAGAATTCACGGTATGGCAGAGGTGGCGAAGGAAGGATCGTCCTTCGTCATTTTACCTTTGGAGCGTTCTATCAAAAGGCGCGATGGATTCGGCCGACGAGGGAGGAAATGGCCTCGTACGTCCGGTATTCCATCGATAGAAAGCTCAGGATAGGGTTGAATTTTCTTAGGAAAAAAATCGATGCAGCGGATGGAAAGGACGATGTCGTTAGTCTGGACGGGCACTTTGAACCCGTGAAGAATACGGAAGTCGAGGTCGAATATGCGTTGGGGAAGAAAGAGGGTCTAGAAAAGTCAGCTTACAGGGTGCAGATATCGGGTCATCGACCCAGAGTATTTTATCAGTTTAATCTTATTCGCGCCCAGCCCGATTTCCCCGGTTATTACAACGATACGAATTTTTTAGCAGGCAGCCTCTCTTTTGAATTGAATAAAAATCTTCGCATCAACGGGGGCGTCCGGGAGGAGAGACAGAATATAGATGTCGATACGACCCGATATACGGCCCCGTTTGACAAATTCTATCAAATGGGACTTCAATATCGTTGGAAGAGCGGCACAGCGTTTGCACTTGACTATCTGGACCGCAGTCGCGAAGATCGCATGATCGCGTCTAAATTTAACTACCGGGAAAAGACATTTAGATTCAGGATGGATCAGCATTGTAAAAATTTGAGTCTCTCCGCGTCCGGCGAAATTGGAACGACCTGGAACAGACTGGCGGACGGTATTTTTCGGATGGAGAGGTACAATGTAAGCGTCTTTTTCAGGCCCACGAACCGACAATCTTACCGAGGTTATATATACTATACGAATGACGGCCGCACGGTCGGGGAGAAACGACGTCAACTCACGGTCGGCGTGAACCTCTCTGTTCAGTTTTCGGATCGGACCGATTTGCATATTCATCTACAGAATTATTATTCTCCCGAGGAGTATCTTCGAGACCGAAACATTTGCGAGGTTCGATTGAACCATACATTTACCAATGACCATCAATTTTCCGTTCGCGGCCGTTATACGTTGTTACGAAATTTTGTGGATCGGGGTGAGACGGCTGTTCTGGTCGAATATAAGATTCCCTTGGGAATTCCCATGGGTAAAAAGAAAGGTTTGTGTCTCATCGAGGGGCACGTATTCAATGCTGAAACACGGGAGCCAGTGAAAAATGCGATTCTCCGGATCAACGGATTCACGGCTGTGACGAATGAGAGGGGATATTTTGTATTCCCTTCGCTGAAACCGGGTCTATACTGCCTGGCTATTGACAAGGCCTGTATCGGTTTGAACCGCATCGTGACTCAGCGGTTGCCCGCAGAGGTGACTGTTCAGGAGGGAGAAAAAAAACAGATCGATTTCGGGATCGTCCGGAGTGCGGAGTTATCGGGTAGAATCATCGTAGGACACGCAGAGGACACGTCGCCCGGTGAGGAGGTCAATGATGACGACCACAAGACTGATGATGGTTTTTACATCGTCGGGAGCGAAAAACGCTCGACAGAACAGTTGAAGGATAGACAAGTATCACCCGTTCAAGGTTTGAAGGCGGATGAGGAGTCTGGAGTGAGTGAGACACGCGGACTGGCCGGTATTTTGGTGGAACTGATGAAAGACGGAATGGTTTTGCGTCGCGTGTCGGGTGAAGACGGAAGCTTTTTGTTCGAAGAATTGCATCCGGGCCGTTGGACGGTAAAAATATACGCCTATCATTTGCCGGAGAACCATTTTCTTGAAAGAGACATGCTTGCCGTAGATCTTCAGCCGGGTGAAAAAAGAGATTTATCCATGAAGGTGCTGCCGAAAAAAAGAAATATCCGAATGGTTCAAGATGGAGGAACGCTGCTGGAAGAGGCACCCAGTCCTCTTTCTTCCAATGGAACGCAGGATGATTACGATCTTGGCCTTCAGATGTTTCAGAAGGGACAGTATAAAGAAGCCGTCCGAATTTTTGAACAGGTATTGATCCGAAGTTCGGATGAACGTATGAAAAAGAATTGCCGGTATTGGATGGGAAAATGTTACAATGCCTTAGGGGAGTATGGGAAGGCTATCGATGCATTCAATGCGGTCATCAAGAATTAATGATGTCGGCGTTTCGATGATAACGGAGGCGATAGATGGTGAGAACGAATAACAGACGGAAGGAATCGAAAGGACTCTACAATTTTATCTGGGTGGGCCTTGGATTCGGTGCATTCTATTGGCTGCTCGAGTCTTTTCGCGACGTCTTCGTATTCAATAAGGGGCATGTACTCGGGCGGATCTTTTTCCCGGATATGATGTCTTTCTGGATGCGGATTTTGGTCGTATGCCTTCTGGTG
This sequence comes from bacterium, assembly GCA_043824415.1. Lineage (GTDB taxonomy): Bacteria > Zhuqueibacterota > QNDG01 > QNDG01 > DSAB01 > JBDRSZ01. The sequence goes on from JBDRSZ010000164.1 coordinate 4,760, forward strand.
TTGTTGAGCGTCTATGTGCAGTCTCTGAGAGAAAGGATGGAATATAGAAGGAAAAAACCTTCGAGGTCTTTCCTCTCGAATAATGCGATCAAAGCTGGCGTATGCATCGGAATTCTGTACTGGATTTTAGAATCTGTCAGGGATGTACTCGTGTTCGAACGGGGGCCATTCATTGAACGAATCATCAGCCCAGACCCGATGGCATTTTGGATGCGACTCCTGGCTGTGTGTATTATCATGCTGTTCAGCGTTTATGCTCAGGCTCTGATCAATGAAAGGAAACGCAAAGAAGAATCGCTGCGCAGGGAGCGAGAACAATTGGAAAGAGTCGTGGAGAAGAGAACCGCCGAATTATCGAAATCGAATAAACTTCTGGCGCTGCTGAAAAAGGAGATCGCCGAACGAAAGCGGATCGAAGAAGAGAAACTCAAAATGCAGGCACAGCTCATACAGGCGAAAAAGATGGAGGCTGTGGGTATCTTGGCCGGGGGAATTGCGCATGATTTTAATAATTTAATGACGGTCATTATTGGATGCGCCGACATGTCGATGATGGATATTCCAGAGACAGAACCCGTGTATTCGGACTTGAAAGAAATCAGAGTTGCTGCAGTCAGGGCTACGGATCTGACGAGCCAGTTGTTGCTCTTCAGTCGAAAAAAGCCCATGCAGTTCAGTTTGGTGAACCTGAATCAAACCGTGCGGGATCTTCTTAAAATGCTTCATCGCCTGATTGGAGAGGATATTCAGGTCATCACGGATTTCGAACTGAATCTGTGGCCGATCTTAGCTGATAAAGGAACGATAAGCCAGGTCGTCATGAATTTGGCGGTGAATGCCAGGGATGCGATGCCCAAGGGGGGACGACTTTTGATCGGGACGAAGAATGTTCTGGTGAGCGAGTCCGACTCTGCGGGAGTGCCGGATGCGCGCCCGGGGAAATTCGTCCGGGTTTCTGTTTCGGACACTGGCGTGGGCATGGATAAGGAATCGCTTCAGCATATTTTTGATCCTTTCTTCAGTACGAAGGATGTGGGCAAAGGAACAGGATTAGGTTTGGCTGTCGTGTATGGCATCGTCAACAAGCATAAAGGATGGATTCAGGTGGCGAGCGAACCGGGTCACGGCTCGACTTTTAACGTCTACTTCGAGGCCAATCCGGGGAATGTGAAGGATGAGCCTCAGGAAACCGCACCGATGAAAAAATATTCTTCCGGAAAGGGCAAACGGATATTGCTTGTGGAGGACGAAGAGAAAGTTCGAGAATTTACGGCCACGGGGCTGAGTCGAAACGGCTATGTCGTTTTTTCGGCAGCGAATGCAGAGGAAGCGATGCGTATTTTTCGAAGAGAAGAAGGAAGTTTCCGTTTTGTCCTGAGTGATGTGGTTTTGCCCGGCAAAAGCGGACTTGAGTTGGTCGAAGAATTCGTATCGGTTGATCCGAGCATCTCTGTCCTGTTGAGCAGCGGGTATCCGGACGATAGATCACAGCGGACGGTCATACAGAAGAGGGGATACCGATTCTTAAAAAAGCCGTACGCGCTTGAACATTTGCTCCAAGTCATCCGAGAGCTTGATGCATGAATTGGAAAATTGATTAGTGGTGATAGTCTCATTTTGTGTCCATTTTTTTCAGCGCCGCATAAACTGGAGGTTATCGGAGATGGAAGCTATAAAAAGGAATCGTTCCATAGGGACTTCCTTGGTGTGGGTCGGGATTATCCTCGGAGCGTTTTATTGGATTCTTGAATCCGTGAGAGATGTGTTTGTGTTTGGGAAGGGCGGCTTATTCGAACGGCTTGTTCATCCTGATCCGATGGCTTTCTGGATGCGGTTTCTTACTCTGGGCATTTTGATGCTGTTCTGTGTTTATGCCCAAGTGCTCATCAACGGACGCAAACGAGCGGAAAAGGCTCTGTGGGAGAGTGAGAATAAATACAGGACGATCACCGATAATATCAGTATGGGCATATTTAGAACGACTCTGGGTCTTGGAGGACATTTCTTAGAGGTGAATCCGGCCATCGTCCGGATGTTTGGATACGATCGGAAGGAAGAGTTCCTGCAGACGAGCATGGCAGATTTATATCTTGATGCTGAAGAAGGAAACATGTTCTGTCAAAAAATACTGAACGATGGATTCGTGAGGGATGAAGAGATTCAGCTGAAGAAGAAGGATGGAAGACCGTTGTGGTGTTCTGTAACGGCTGTTGCTGTTCTTGATGGGTCTGGAGAGACGCTTTATTATGACGGTGTGATCGAAGACATTACGGACAAGAAACAGGCAAGGGAAGATGTCAAAAGATTGAAGGATTTTAATGAAGGCATCGTTCAGAATATGGCCGAAGGAATCGTTGTGAGGGAAGCAGAGGGAACGATTACTTTTTACAATCCGGCCGTGTCGCGTCTTCTCGGATATTCGTCCGAGGATTTGATCGGACGGCATTATAAAGAAATCGTTTCGCCTGGCCAGCATCCCGTTTTAGAATCAGCGGAGCAAACCCCGACAGCCGAGTCCGCCCGTCAATACGGGGTGGATTTGTTGAGCAAAGAGGGTGGACGAATTCCCGTTCTGGTCAGCGACAGTCCGCGGTTTGAGGCGGGGAGTTATGTCGGAAATATCGCCGTTTTTACGGATATTACCGAGATCAAACGGGTTGAGGAAGAACTCAAAGTCAAGAAGGCCCATTTGGATCGATTGTTTGACAGCGCTCCGGAAGCGATCGTGATGTCGGATAACGACGGCAGGATCCGTCGTGTGAACAGTGAATTTGTCCGACTATTCGGGTATGAAAGCAGGGAGGTCGTTGGAAGGATTTTAGATGAACTTATCGTGCCTGAGAATTTGTACGAGGAAGGCGTATCGCAAACCGAGCGTGTGATTGGGGGCGAACAGGTTGCTTTTGAGAGCATGCGTCGGATAAAGGACGGCACGTTTATATCCGTCTCTGTACTCGGCTCTCCCATTGTTGTGGATGGAAAGCAGAGAGGCGTTTTTGGGATTTATCGCGACATTACGGAACAGAAGAGAGCCGAAGAAGAACTGAGGAAATACGCTCAGGATCTAAAGACGGCGAAAGAGACGGAGGAGGAACATGCTGCAGAGCTGATTCAACTGGTCGAAGATCTTGAGGTGGCCAAGTCACGGGCAGAAGCCGCAGCCCGCGCGAAGAGTGAATTTTTAGCCAACATGAGCCACGAGATCCGCACTCCCTTGAACGGCATTATCGGAATGACTGAACTCGCACTCGACACGGATCTCAGTCCAGTGCAGCAGGAGTACTTGGATACGGTGAAGACATCGGCCGATTTGCTGCACACGATCATCAACAATATTCTTGACTTTTCGAAGATTGAAGCGGGAAAACTTGAGATGGAAGCTTTGGAGTTTCATCTGCGAGACTGCCTGGGTGATACGATTCAGACGTTGGCGTTACAAGCGGAAGAGAAGGGAATCGAGTTGGCCTGTCATATCGTGGCTGATGTGCCCGATGCTCTGGTGGGAGATTTAAACCGTCTGAGACAGGTCGTCCTCAATTTGGTGAACAATGCACTCAAGTTCACGGAGAATGGTGAAGTCGTCCTCCATGCGGATGTTGAAGAATGGACTGAGGATGGAGTGTTGCTGCATTTTTCTGTGATCGATACAGGCATAGGCATTCCCGCAGAGAAGCAGAAGATCATATTTGAAGCTTTCACACAGGCCGATGGCTCGACAACGCGGAAATTCGGCGGAACCGGTTTGGGTTTGGCGATTTCTTCAAAGCTCGTTGAAATGATGGGCGGTTCGATTTGGGTGGAAAGCCCGTCAAAGACGCGGGGAACGGATGTCGGCGGCCCTGGGAGCACGTTTCATTTTACTGCGCATTTTAAAACACAGCAAGGTACGGCAGAATTCGCGCAAAGGAGGGCGTTCGTCGATTTGCGCAATCTACCGGTTCTGGTCGTCGATGACAATGCCACGAACCGACGCATTCTTGAAGAAATGCTCACCAATTGGGAGATGAAGCCGACTGCCGTGGGGAGTGGAGTCACGGCGTTGGAAGAGATGAAGCGCGCTGCGGCATGCGGGAGATCTTTCCCGCTCGTATTGCTCGACGCCCACATGCCCGAGATGGATGGGTTTACACTGGCAGAGAGAATCAGAAGAAATCCGGACTTAGAGGGTGCCACGATCATGATGCTCTCTTCGTCGGATCGGACGAGCACGGTGGTTCGTTGTCAAGCGTTGGGCATTTCTGTTTATCTCGTCAAGCCTATCAAACAGTCAGATCTGTTCAATGCCATCGTGGATACGTTGGGTCAGAACAGCAATTCGAGGACGGATGAACGGATGGATCGGTCTTTGGAGGAACGAACGAGGAGGGAACCCATGATTGAAGAAGATCATAAAAGCGAAACGATGTTCAGAATCCTATTGGCGGAAGACAACGCCATCAACCGTAAATTAGCAGAGGAACTTTTACGGAAGAGGGGCTGGGATGTTGTTTCTGTGACGAATGGGAAAGAAGCGCTGGAGGCTTTGGAGTCCGAAGATTTTGCGATGATCCTGATGGACGTACAGATGCCGGAGATGGACGGATTCGAGGCCACTGCTGCGATTCGTGAGAAGGAGAAAAAGACCGGGACGCGTATCCCCATCATCGCTATGACCGCCCATGCCTTGAAGGGTGATAAAGAAAAATGTCTTGCGGCGGGAATGGACGATTATGTGTCCAAGCCGATGAAGGCGGAAGAACTCTACAGAGTTGTAGAGGAGCGGATGAAGGACATCAACGTTTCTGCGGATGAACCGTCCATCGATCTTTCGTGCGCGTTGAATGCAGTCGGGAATGACAAAAAACTTTTAAAGGATCTGCTGGGAGATTTCTTGAAAGAAATTCCAACTCAGCTGAATGATCTTCAGTACGTGATCACAGACGGCGACTCGAAGAGTCTGGAAAGAATGGCCCATACGTTTAAGAGCAATGTGGGACTATTTGGTTACGAGAAAGCGTACGCACTGGCTTCTGAACTTGAGAATCGGGGCAGGGAATCGCGATTGGATGGGACGGATGCGATCTTACATCGCCTGAAACAGCAGATGTCGCGGTTTTCAGGATATTTCTCTACTTCCGCTTGGGAGGAAAACTTGTGAACGCACTTATGAAACGAATTCTTGTCATCGAGGATAACAAGGTTTATTGTAGGATTCTGCGGTTGTGGCTCGAGTCGAACGGGTATCAGATTCTGGTTTGCCACGATGGATTGGATGGTTTGAATACAGCGAAGAAAGAGAAACCGGATCTTATTATCCTCGACCTTCTGCTTCCGAGTTTGGACGGGCATAAGGTGTGTCGGCTGCTCAAGGCCGACCGGAATTTTAACACTATTCCCGTTGTCATATTTACCTCAAGAGATTTGAATGCGGATGAAGTTTTGGCGAAACAGTGCGGCGCGGATGCGTTCGTTGTGAAGACTGTACAATCCGAGGTCATCCTGAATACGATACGGGGATTGCTGACTGCAACGAGACAAGATGCACAATAGTGGAGTATTTTAGAAAAGGAGCTGTTTATCTTATTCATCTCACAAAAGGAATGCAGGATGGACAAGCCGGAAGTTAAAGTTTTGTTGATCGAAGACGACCCATCGGACCGGATGGCTTTCGAGAGGATTGTTGAAGATGAAACGCTTCCCTATCGGTATTTTGTAGCCGGTTCGATCCTTGAAGCTAAACGATACTTGAATTCAGAGCCCTTCGATGTGGTTATTGCCAACAGTATTGTTGGCGATGGGACGGTACTGGCGCTTTTTGATTTCATTATCGATGCTCCTATCCTCATGATGACGGAGGAGGGTCATGTCGATATTGCCGTTCAAGCGATGAAATTGGGCGCTTATGATTACTTGATCAAGGACGCCGACCGCCATTACTTAAAAGTGTTGCCCATGAATGTTGAGAGAGCCGTTCGACATAAGACAGCGGAAGACCGTCTGCGGGAGAGCGAAGAAAGATACCGTATTCTGTTCCACAGCGCGGCGGATCCGATCGCTGTTATCGACACGGAAGGGAATTTATTCGATGTGAATCAAAGGTTCGAAGAGGAAAGCGGTTATAGCCGGCATGAGATATTGGGTAGAAATATCTATACGTGCGGGCTTTTAACAGGAAAATCTATAAAGAAGATCAAGCCGCACGTAAAAGGACTGCTCCGAGGCCGGTCGTGTCCGTTGCTTGAGATCGAATGTATGAGCAAGGATGGCAGACTGGTTCCTTATGAACTCCGGGCGGTTCCCATTAAACGGAACGGTGAGATTATCTCGATTCAGGCTATCCTGAGGAATATCGCCGAACGAGCGGAAGCGGAAAGAGAAAGAATGAGGATGCAAGCGCAACTGATCCAAGCACAAAAGATGGAGGCCATAGGTGTCCTGGCCGGGGGAATCGCGCATGATTTTAACAACCTGCTCACAGCTATCATCGGGTGTACGGACATGGCAATGATGGGCATGGATGCGTCTGAATCCGCGTACATGGATTTGAAAGAAGTGAGGATCGCTGCTGAACGGGCGGCTGATCTGACGAGTCAATTGATGCTTTTCAGCCGCAAGAAAAATATGAGGTTCACTCCGGTCGATCTCAATGCTGTGGTCAGGGATCTGCTGAAGATGCTGCACCGTTTGATCGGGGAGGACATCAGAATTGATACAGATCTGAGTTCGAATCTTTGGGCTGGGTGGGCCGACCAAGGGACGATAGGGCAAGTGATTATGAACTTGGCTGTGAACGCAAGGGATGCAATGCTGGGAGGAGGAGAACTCAGAATCAGGACATCGAATACGGATTTGAAGGATAAGCAGTGCAGGCACATGTCCGAAGCGTATCCCGGCAAGTTTGTTTGTCTTTCAGTATCGGATTCCGGTGTGGGCATGGACGAGAAGACGATCGCGCATGCTTTTGATCCGTTTTTCAGTACCAAGCAAAAGGGGAAGGGAACGGGATTGGGACTTGCTGTCGTGTACGGCATTGTCAAACAGCATGCTGGCTGGATACACGTTAAGAGCAAACCCGGCTTTGGCTCAACTTTCGAGGTCTACATTCCGCGCTGCTCGAAACGCGCCAAGAAGGAAGGGGGGGGGATTCGGATGAAAGAGCAATTCCAAGGCGGGGGCAAACGTATCCTGATTGTGGAAGATGAGGATAAAGTGAGGGAGTTTACCGCCTGCGGGTTGGACAGGAGCGGTTATGTCGTTTTTTCGGCCGCGAACGCATCCGAAGCGAAAAGCGTATTTTCGAGAGAGAAGGGAGATTTTCATCTCATTCTGAGCGATATCATGCTGCCCGATAAAAATGGCATCGAACTGGTGGATGAATTCATCTCCGCGAAACCGGATATCCGGGTTTTATTCAGCAGCGGGTACTCGGATTATCATACACGCTGGCCGATGCTACAGGAGAGAGGGTGCCGGTTCTTGGAGAAGCCGTATACGCTGTGTGATTTGCTCAGCACGATTCAGGAGCTTACGGAATCTTTGGATGGATGAAAGTATTCAGAAAATTGTGTTTATGGATGTTTGATACTCGGAATGGGACGCTGTTTTATTCTGTTTATTTTTTCAGCTTTTCATGGATCTATGTGGACAAAATCATTCGATGTGATGTGAAGCGTATTCCTTTGTCCAATGAAGTCGTTGTTCTTTTCTTCAGAAGAAAAGAACCCCCGCGTAGCGGGATCAAGCTATTATATGATTTGATATTGAAGACAAAAGAACCGGCCTTTTTGCCTGCCCGCCGGCAGGCGGGAATGCCATATTTCATCGTCAAAGTAAATCATATTTAAAAATATTTTCATCCACTCTTCTCTGCCCCTACGCTTCCCGACGCGTCGACAGGTCGTCGCATCGGGAAATGCCCACCCCTGTTGTATTTGATTCAAATTCATCTTGGGCCGCGGCTGTCAAAAAGGCCATTTTCCTCTCCCTGCCCCTCCGAAAAAACAATTCGAAAATAACCCACAATAATCCGTGAAGAATCATTTTTTCATGTGAATGAGAGCGTCATGCCAACAGGGCAGTGATCGGAGCCCGTTACGTCGGAGAGGATGGAAGCGGATGTGACATTTTCCCTGAGGTTTTCACTGATGAAGATGTAATCGATTCTCCAGCCGACGTTTCTTTCCCGCGCCCGGGTTTTGTAATCCCACCAGGAGTAATGCCCGCCCTCCGAGTGGAATATTCGGAACGTATCGATAAATCCATGAGAGACGAGTTTGTCTATCCACGCTCTCTCCTCCGGCAGGAATCCCGACATTTTCTCATTTTCTTTGGGTCTGGCCAGATCAATTTCGGTGTGGGCTGTATTCACATCGCCGCAGACGATGATGTTCTTGCCTTCCTTTTTCAGCCGATCTACGGTGTCCAAAAAGGTGTCGTAAAAATCCATCTTGTAGTCCAGCCGTTCTTTTGAAGCTTTCCCGTTGGGAAAGTAGACGTTAAACAAGATATAATTGCCGTATTCAGCGATGAGGGTTCTTCCTTCCGAATCGAATCTCTGAATGCCCAATCCTTTGACGATCCTCTCCGGTCTTTGCTTTGTGAGGAGAGCCGTTCCACTGTACCCCTTCCTCTGGGCGGGAAAGCAGATCATCTCGTAACCGGAGATGCTGAGGAGTTCCTTGGGAAGCTGTTCTTCGGATGCCTTTATCTCCTGCAGGCAGAGTATGTCGGGACTGTCCTCGGCGAACCAGTCAGTGAATCCTTTCTTGACCACTGCCCGCAACCCGTTGACGTTCCAGGAGAGTAGTCGTGTCTTGCCCATTATTATCCTTTTCAATCGGGTTGGCTGTTGACGTTTGATTTTTCTTTTTTCATCAGATTACGGATGAGGGGAATGTTGATGATCACTGTGATTGCGAGGAACAGGACGAGTAATAAGTAGTCGGGGAGTCGAATCGCGTTACCCAGGATGGCAAAAAGATAGAATCGGGGCGTCCGGGAGAGGAAGAGGGCGAGCAGGTATTTGTTGAGGGGATACCGTGCTATGACAACTAAGAAGCGGAGAGGATAAAACGGGACGGGTGTAAGCCCGGCAACGAGGAGGGCGATGAAGGGCGCTTTGTTGAACAGAGTGACGAATTTTCGGAAGAATTTTTTCTGGAACACTTTCTTCATGGGTTCGAGTTCGGCGAAGAAGCCGAATACGGAGTAGTTCAAGAATTCCGTGATTAACGTTCCTGCGATGGCGACTGCCGTTACCGTGATGGGTGAATAGTATTTGCTAAAGTAGAAGAAGACGGGCTCGTGGGCCACGACAGCGATTAGAAACTGGGAGGGGAAATTATACAGGAAGAGCACCCAGAGGCTTTTGCTCTCTTGGATACTTTTGGAACTCAGCCATAACACAAGAAGAAAGAGAACCAAGCTGAGCTCTAGGATGATAATCCAGAGTCTTGCTTTGAGGGAGAGTGTGCCCGCCTTTAACTGCGACGAAGGGGGATTGTTGCTGTTCATTGGGCAACGGCTTTTGTGTGCATGGAAGATTAAAGGGTTCCGATATTGTCTTTGATCAGATACCAGACAGGCTTCTCGGAATTGGCGCGGATGCTCGTGTTGCACAAACCGCATGTGTTGCTTTTCATGAAGTCGTTTCGAATTTCTTCCTGCGATTTGTACTCTTTAATGATAAGTCCGCAGGGGGATAGGGTTCCCGATGGATTGACGACATAGAATTTTTCGCCGGCCTGACAGTTGGGGATGCTTTCGTTCTCGAAGAAGTCGATCATTCTGTTAAAAATGTATTCTGATGCGAAGACGTTTTTGTGTTTTTTACGGATGTCGAGCAGTTTTTTTGCTATTTCTCGGAGTTCAGGCAGTTCTTCCCTGGGGATCATGTACTCTTTATTGTGCGTCCGCAGACTCGTGTATGTGCTGAAATTCATCTTCACATTCCAATCCGTGGCCAGCTCGGCCAATCTGAGGAGATCGCGGAAGTTGTCGCGCTGAACGACGCAGCATACTGTGATGGCTTTCTTCTCCCCGTTTGAATCGAGGTCTTTCACCAGCTTTTCGATGCGCCTGAAGAGTCCGGGCACACGGCGGAAGTCGTCATGCCGTTCGTCCGGATAGTCTAAGGAAAGGGAAAATTCATCGACGCCCGCCCGACGGAGTGATTCGTAACGTTCCCTCGTCAGAAGGACGCCGTTTGTCGTCACGACGATGAAAGGAGCCCTATTGGGGATCCGTAATTCCTGCACGATCTCTTCCAAGTCTTTCCGGAGCAGGGGCTCTCCTCCGGATATCTGTGCGACCACGGGCTGAATCTGGCGGGCCAATTCACCGAACCTTTGGGGCGTGGTTCTCTCTTCGTCCACGGGTCCGCCGAGGTGACAGTGTTTGCAGCGTGCGTTGCACTTGTAGGTCACTTCGAAGGAGACGCTGAGGGGTCTCTTCGAAAAATAATTCCAAATGCCTCGTTTTGCCAAGGATAATGTTCGCATGGTAGAACTCATTACTGATGATTCCTCTCTCTTTTATTACGAGTAAGATCTTTGTTTTTTTCAAAAGACATTGAGTCATTCTGCTGCAAATTAAAATTCAAAATTCAAATATCAAAATGACAAATAAAAATGTAAAATGATCTATTCATTGCAGAGGTCTTTTTTAAAATCTTATTAAATTTTGATTTGTCATTTTCCCTGCCTGCGGCAGGCAGGCATTTTGATATTTGATCTTTACATTGCTCATTATTAAATAACATGCGATTTTATCGCGCTAACATTTTTTATGGAGCAGTACGATGGAGTATATTTTAATACCGATTAAAATGCAAGCCATGACAGCGACGAGCATTTTCAGCTGCGGCAGGAAGACGAGCAACAGGGTAATGACACTCGAATTGCTGAATTTTCCTCCCGGGCTGTAATTCAGAAGATAGACCCTCTTGTTCACTTTATTAAAATAATTGGGTGAGATGATGTCGAATTTGATGAATTGATAGCTGAGGTAGAAATCGATGAACGCGTAGTCGATGAGATAGAGCGCCACGGGTAGAAAAAGATAAGGTCGGAAATGGAGGAATATAACGTAGAAGAAGAGTATCTCGATCCGATCGACGATGATGTCGATCTCCGCTCCGAAGATGGTCTCTTGTTTGAATTTTCTTGCCACGTACCCGTCGATAAAATCCACCCACCAGTGGATGACGAATCCGATATAATTGTACATGGGATTCGATCTGAGGATGGCGAGGACGAAGAATGTCATCGACGCTGACAGCCTTAGATACGTGATGATATTCGCTTCGCTGAAGAAGGCTTGAGGAGTCCTGGGTCTGAGAAATTTATACTGCATACGCTTCCGATTTTTTGTTCATTAAAAAGGGGCCGAAGCAATCTTTTGGCCCCGATGGACAAGACGGCCATACCGATATTGGATGGGAATGGCTGAAGGGGATAAATCCTTGGGCATTAAATTAGCAAATTTTATGCTCATAGTCAATTTATTTTTGCATTACGATCTGTTTATTCATCCACGATTTTAAGCCAGCGCATCGGCCAGCGCCATATCCGACCGTCCGCGGTTTGGATGACGATGCGCTTGGAGTTGCTTCGGATGGACCGAAGGACGGATACGGTCTCACCCGTGTATTTTCTTTTGGGATCGTGTGCGACCCGAAGTCGATCTCCCGTCTTGAGTTTTCTAAAAGAAGCGTACGGGTCGAACAGGATGCGTCTTTTTTTCAGGCGCGCGGTCATGGATCTTCTTCTTTTTTGAGGCCGCAGCTTTTGACCTTGTACACGGAATCCGAGGCTTTGCGCGTGCTTAAGCGCCCACCGGTTTGCAGCGTTTTCTCCTTCCTTCGGATGGAGTTTGAGATGGTACCGGCGAAAGTGATGGAGCTCGTGAGCGAACAGGGTCGCAAGATGATGGGTGAAAGTCTCATACCGGAATTCCCAGCCGTATTTATCGATTTCGGTTTTTGGATAGAGTCCGGTGCTGGCGTCGAGACGCATTCGTATGAGTTTGAACGTCGGAGGGAGGTCGGGCGGCGTTCCCCATTTCTTTGCGAAGATCCATTTGCCCCGCTTGGGGACGAAGTCGGCTGCCGACATCCATGTCTGGACGAAGGCTGTACCACGATTTTTATTGGCACCGGGAATCAGGTAAAGTGCGACGACGAGGGCATCCGTTTCGGTTGTTTCTGCAACGCTGTGCAGCGTCTGATGAGCCAGATCGTGAAAAATGGTCTTTTGTTTGTAAAATTTTGTATCACAAAAAATATACAATCTCATGGCAGTGGAATCGATTTTTCTTTCTGAATAGTTTTAAATATACACTATTTATAAGGTCAAAATAGGTTGCTTCGATGATAAACGTATCCTATTATCCAATGAAGACTTTGTTCTTTTCTTCAGAAGAAAAGAACCCCCGCGTAGCGGGATCAAGCTATTATATGATTTGATATTGAAGACAAAAGAACTGGCCTTTTTGCCTGCCCGCCCTGCCTGCGGCAGGCAGGCGGGAATGCCATATTGCATTGTTGATGTAAATTACCTATAAATAACTTTTTATCCACCCCTCTCTGCCCCTATGCTTCCCGACGCGTCGACAAGTCGACGCATCGGAAAATGCCCACCCTTTTTTTCGGTTATTCCAATTCATCTTGGACAGCGGCTGTCAAAAAGGCCATTTCCCTCTCCCCGTCCCTACTAAAAAACAATCCGAATATGCTGAGCGTCTTGCCTACTATAATCCGTGATGAACTATAAAAATAGGATTTGAAAAAACCGATTTGTTTGTTAAATTGGGAAAAATTCCGGCTGAAATTGAGCGTGAACTACTTCAAACCCAAGGGCACGAGCGGATTCACGCTGCCCATCATCGGCCTCTGGTGGAGATTTCAGGGATGAGTTGATTGAGATATTTTTTCCATAAAGAGCAGTGGGCATGTCAGCCAGCTGCTCTTTTTTCTTGACCATACGATGAAACTCCTTTACCTTCTTGCGGGAGGTGACCGAGAGATGATCGAATTCATCCAAGTCGAATCCAAAGAGCAACTGCGTTTTGTTCGAGAACTGTTCGACGAGTATGTCGAATCCTTGGGTTTCGAACTCGATTTTCAAGATTACAGGAAAGAGTTCGACGAACTCCCCGGGGAGTTCGCTCCTTCGGAAGGCAGGCTCGTTTTGGTATTGGTGGATGGACAGTCCGCCGGATGTGTCGGTCTGCGGAGGATGGATGATGCTGTTTGCGAGATGAAACGCATGTACGTCCGGCCGGATTTTCGCGGCAGAGGAATCGGGAGAGGCATGGCCGAGCTGCTCATTGAAGAGGCGAGGAAGATCGGCTATAAGACGATGCGGCTGGATACGATCGATTCAACGCGTGAGGCGATCTCTCTCTATCGGTCTTTGGGATTTCGGGAGATTACGCCGTACCGGTTCAATCCGATGGAGGGGGCGAAATTTTTTGAATTGGCTTTGTGAGATTGATTGGAGGAAAATTATGGATGAAACTATGGAGAAAAAGAAGAGCGAGTTACAGGCGTCCGTTGGGAAATTCTGCGATGAATATTTGAACGATGAATATCAGTCTTTATGTGACAAAATTATTTTAAAACTTTCGAGAAAAAGAAATGTGCCGTTTTTATCGGGAAAGATTGAAATCTGGGCTTCCGCCGTCGTCTGGACGGTTGCACGGATCAATTTTTTATTCGATAAAAACAATGAGTATTTCTTAACAGGGGATGATATTTGTCAATTTTTTGGGACGAAAAAAAGTACCGTCGGACAGAAATCCTCGTTCATCGAAAATATATTGAAGATAAAGCTTTTCGATGAGAATTATTGTACACAAGAGCTGATAGAGCGAAATCCCCTGCGGAGGTTGATGATGATCAACGGCTTCATCGTCCCGAAGGATTTCCTTGAATGATATGCATTCAGGCTAAAAACGTGCGACGCACTTCGGAAGTGCGCCGCACGTAATCTTAAGTGAGCTGTTTTTACTGTTTCCTCGATTTCGCTGCAACGGTGTAGAGGTACCATCCCAACAGACAGAAAACGACGGCGGAGACGACCTGGCCGAGCCATTCCGACGGGTAGTGGATTTCTAAATATTTGGGCGACTTTGAGATAATGACTGCGATGACGGCTCGTATGACGCCGAGTATACCCACTCCGGCGATGAGACCGGATCCCAGCAGAATGCCTTGATCCTTTCCTCTCTCGATGCCTTCCTTGTCCGCACCGTATTTTTTCTCGATGAAGTGGCGCAGCATGCCTCCGATGAACACGGGCGTCATCGTGTAGAGGGGCAGGTACATGCCCACAGCGAACGGCAGGGGCGGGATTTTAAAAAGGACGACCAGGATCGAAAAAGCCGCGCCGATGCCCACGAGGTCCCACCTGAGGTTTCCGTCCAACACTCCGTCCAAGACAGTTTTCATGAGCGTGGCCTGGGGCGCCGGAAGCTCTTCGCCGCCGAATCCGTAGGCTTTGCCGAGATAATACACTGCGAGACAGACGAAGAACGCCGATCCCACAGCCCCCAAGAGTTCACTGATCTGCTGCTTTCTTGGAGTCGCTCCCAGTAAAAATCCCGCTTTCAAATCCTGTGATATGTCTCCGGCGATGGAAGCTGAGATGCACACGATTGTGCCGATGGTGAGTGCGGTTATCTTGCCGGTCAGATCCGTCCAGCCCAGGAGTTTGAATGCGAGTCCCGTCCCCAGGAGTGTGACGATGGCCATGCCGGAGGTCGGATTTGAAGAAACACCGATCATGCCAACGATGCGGGAAGACACCGTGACGAAACAAAAAGCGAACAGGGCGATGGCCAAAGCGCTGCAGAACCGCATGAACACGAACGTGTTGTTCCCGATGATGCCGGGGATGAACGTGATGAGAAGGACAACGATGGAGACGCCCAAAAGAACGTACTTGATGGAGAGATCGCGTTCCGTTCGCTTTGTTCCTGCGTCGAGCTGAGCCGCGCTCGAACGAAATTCCCGGATGCCGACTTTCAACGATCCGATCATCGTGGGAATCGACCTGAAAACAGTGATCAGGCCGGCTGCGGCCACGGCGCCCGCTCCGATGATGCGGATGTATCCATCCCAGATCTGCTTTGGAGTCAGCTCGCCGATGGTCGTGGCGGTCAAGTTTGAATAGTTTGAGCGGAGGTATTCGAGCGTATTCTGCCAGATTGCCGCGTCGCCGAATTTCCAGGCGATGAAGGGGATGATGAGAACCCAAGAGACGAGGCCTCCGCCGACCATGATTGTTCCGATGCGTCGGCCGAGAATGTACCCGACACCCAACAATGCGGGTGAGGTTTCGACGCCCACGACGCCTTTCCGGAGGAATGGGAGTTTCATGAAAACTTTGTCTGGCCAGAAGTAGAGCAGGGAGATGAGTCCTTGATACAGAGCGCCGATGCCCAGTCCCTTGAATACGTTGGCCGCTGTCGATCCGCCCTCACTGGAAGCGATGAGGACCTCGGCGGCGGCTGTGCCCTCTGGGTAAGGAAGATTTTGATGTTCCTTGACGATTAAAAAATTGCGGAGAGGGATCATAAAGAGGACGCCCAGGACTCCACCACACATGGCTAAGAGTGTCATTTGATAGAGGGAGATGTTGTATCCCCAGATGAAGAGGGCGGGAATCGTGAAGATGATTCCAGAGGCCAGGGAGGAGCTGGCCGATCCGGTGGTCTGAGAGATGTTGCATTCCAAAATCGTGGATTTTCCGAGGATGGGGGTGAGCATCCTAAGGATTGCCACGGAAACGACAGCCAAGGGTATGGCCGTGCTGATGGTCAGGCCCACGCGCAGTCCCAAATAGGCGTTGGCGCTTCCGAAGACGGCTCCGAGAATCACACCGAGAATGATGGTTTTTGGGTTGAAATCCCTCATCATCACATCCGCGGGCACGTACGGCTTGTGTTCTTTCATGGTTTGTGCTCTCCTTTCGAATCGCTGAATTGAGGAGAATATCCTTCAACCATTAAGAAACGAATTTTTTTGAATAGAATCAAGAAGAAAGAGAGATTTTTTAAAATGTGGATTCGATTATTGAGGATAGTGATTCAAAGGAGAAGATCGAGAAGATTTTTTCTGTTTAATAAGCAATTTGATTATTTCAATATCTGCGACTATTTCCTTGCATTTTCTTCATTTTTATTTATCATTATTCGAAAATACTTTCGATTGTAATTTTTTACCTTTTTTAGCCTTCATTATTGAGCGGGTGTTGGTCTTTTCGAGGGGAGAGTCGAAAAGTTGAGATACAGTGCAGATTTTTCAATTATCCAATTTGGGCTATTCCATGCGCAGGAAGATAATTCCTTATGATCCTATATTGAAGCAGCTTGCCAGGAATTTGAGGAGTAACAGTACGCTTTCTGAAGTGCTGCTGTGGCGACATTTAAAGGGCAGGCAGATGGCGGGGCATGATTTTCACCGGCATAAGCCAATCGATCGCTATATCGTAGATTTTTATTGTTCGGAGTTGATGCTCGCTATTGAGGTCGATGGTGACAGCCATGATTTGAAGCAGGATGAAGATGCGAAGCGACAAAAGCGGTTGGAATCGCTTGGCGTTCGGTTCCTGCGGTTTCAGGATATTGATGTTAAAAGAAATATGGCGGGTGTGCTTCAGGTGATCGAGGATTGGATTCGAGAACACACCCCGTCCCGATTCTGATATTGTACAAGAGAATAGAGAATCGGGACACCCCTCTTGAGAGGGGATTTAGGGGTGTGTTGATGTAAATGAAATATCTATTGGTGCATTTACTATGCTGTAATCTGTAGTGCTTGTTAACCTGGAGTTGATATGGAAAATACGGTTATCATTTTAGGGGCTGGTGCAAGTGTCGATTATGGTTATCCGACAGGGCTTGAGCTGACTGAGTCAATTAGTGATCATGGGACAATACAGGCGGCTAAAAGGGATTTGGACAAACATCGTCAACAGCTACAAAATTATTCACAATTAGCAACTGGACTATCTCGGATTGATGAACATTTTTTCATGTCTCGAGACTTCTCCATTGATTCATGGTTGGCGAGAGAAGAGAATAGAATTTGTTCAGAAGCTGGGAAATTCTTAATCACATTATTAATTGCACGCAGAGAAAGAGCTCCATTCACTAGAGAAAATTTTTTTCGTCTCCAAGGAACCGATAGAACAGAAAGAAGGAATGATTGGTATAGACATCTTTCCAAAGCAATGAAAACAGATACTTTTGGTGAGTTTGGAGCGATTAATGCAAATCTTACGATAGTCACATTCAATTATGACCGATCACTGGAATACTATCTAATAAATGCAATAAAGCATGGATATCCAGGTCATTCAGATGAAGATTATAAACGACAATTGAAAAAAATAAATATCTTCCATATCTATGGTCATGTGGGCGAACTACCAGAAATAGGTGATGGGAGGATTGTTCCGTATGGTGTTCAAACTGATTTTCTTCGAGTGTTAAAAAGATCTGAAGGTTTGAGGATTATCCCGGAACTAAGAGAAGCAGATAATCCTACGATTGGAGAAATACGAAATGGAATATCGAAAGCCAGCAATATATTCTTTGTTGGTTTTGGATATGATGCCGAGAATTTAAATTTACTAGGCTTTCCAATCCAGTCGGATCGTAACGATATAATAAAAATATCAGGGACTTTTTATAAAATGGAAGAAGCGGAAATAGAAATTGCTAAAACGCAAGTAAAGGTAATACATAATAATGGACAAGCAAGCCAAATAAAACCATACCCAGACTGTGATGCTTATAAATTTTTTCGAAGGGTAGTGATTGGTGCTCTTAATAGCTGATTCTTCAAAAACTCCTTGATTTATACCTGATTTATACCTATATTCAAGCCATGAACCTGACAGACAAACAGCAGGCCGTGTATCGGTATCTGCGGGAGTACATCGAGGGCAGGGGGGGGCCTCCGACGTATGACGAGATTCGGCGTCACTTCGGGTTTCAGTCGTTCCAGTCGGTACAGAAGCATCTTGCCCAGTTGGAGACAAAGGGGTACATTCGCATTCCGGAGCGGAACAAAAGCCGGATGATCGCGCTCGTGGAGCACGGCGGAGCGACGGTGGTTCTGCCAATGGCGGGCGTCGTGGCCGCGGGGAGCCCCATCGAGGCCATGGAGCAGCGGGAGACGGTAGACGTGCCCGAGGAGATGCTGGGGTCTGGAGACTATTTCGCCCTGAAGGTCCGGGGGAACTCGATGATCGACGAGGGGATTGTTGACGGCGACACGATTGTCGTCCAGAGACAAGCATCGGCGGAGAACGGGCAGACGGTGGTGGCCCTCGTAGAGGGCGAGGCCACGGTGAAGAAGTTCTACCGGCGGAAGGACGGCGTGGAGCTCCGGCCGGCCAACGCAGCGATGGAGTCGATCTTTTTGCGCGGTGGGGAGCTGGTCATCCGGGGCGTGGTCGTCGGGCTTTTGCGGAAGTATCGTTAATGGAACACGGATTGAACGGATCAGAGATAAATCCGAAATTCGAATATCGAAGCACGAAACAAATTCGAAATTCAAATGACCAAATATCAAAACACAGCACAGCCTCATCACTTCATCCAGTACCCAGTTTTGAACATTGGGATTTTTATCGTTTGAATTTGTTTCGAGTTTAGGATTTCGTGCTTTGAATTTTTTTCACGGTTCCGTGAAGATCTGTTTCGTCTGTTGGATCCTGTTCTATTCTTATATGGACCGATGAATCGAAGTGTTCTACATCTTCGCGTGGACGGGTTTCCCGTGGCCGTCGAGCGGCTGCGGGATTCGTCTCTCAGGGGCATGCCCGTCGTCGTTTGCGCCAGGCACTCGCCCCGGTCGCTCATCTTTTCGGCCTCCCGCGAGGCCCGGGCCGAAGGCATTTGGGAAGGCATTCCCCTGACGAAGGCGCTCCAGAGGTGCAGGCGCCTCGTCGTGCTGTCTCCCGACGAAAATCTCTACCGGAAGGCGGCCGACGGAATCTCTCAGATTCTGGGGATGTACTCGCCCCTGGTAGAGTCGGGCCGCTGGGGTCGTTTTTATGTGGACATGACGGGAACGGGTCGGATTTTCGGCGGCGCTCAGGATTCGGCCTTCCGCATCCGGCGGGAGGTGCTGGGCACTCTGAATTTGGGGAGCACGCTGGGCATCGGGTCGAACAAGCTGGTGAGCGGCGTGGCAGCCCGGGTGGTGGAGACGCACGGCGATCTGTATGCGGTGCCTTCCGGGAGCGAGGCGTCGTTCCTGGCCCCGCTGGGAGTTCGGGTGCTGCCGGCCGTGAAGGATAAGAAGGACCGGATTTTGCTTGAAGAACTCAACATCCGGCTGGTGCGTGAGCTGGCGGCCCTGTCGATTCTCCAGCTTACCGTGGTTTTTCAGAAGCGCGGCATCCTCCTCTATCGGCAGTCTCGGGGTATTGACGACAGTCCGGTGCGGCCGCCGGATTCCAAGCCGTTTGTCTTAGAGGAGGCAACGCTGGCGGAGGATACGAATGACGACGGAATCCTCCTCGGCGTGCTCTATGGGATGACGGAGCGGGCGTGCCGGAGGATGCGGGGGAAGGGGGTTCTGCCTCGGACGATCTGGCTTCATATTCGACATACAGACGGGATGGACATCACGCGGCGGCTCGGGATCAAGAAACCTGTAAACACCGATCCGATTCTTTTCGGAGAGGTCGAGCCGTTTTTCCTCAAAACCTGCTTCCGGCGGCAGCGTGTGCGGTACATGAGCGTGACGTTCACGGATTTGATGTTTCCGTCGGCGCAGACGGACCTGCTGGAGCCGCTTTCGCAGCCGTTGAAGGAGGAGTCCTTGGTGGCGGCGCTGGACCGAATTCGGACGAAATTTGGAGATAGGTCTGTGTATTGGGGGAGGTTGTCAAATTAAGAAAACTACCACGGATGGACACGGAAGAACACAGAGGATAAAAATGCAAAAATTGCTTTATAAGGATTTGACATATAAGGTTATCGGTGCGGCAAGAGCGGTGTATCGCGAACTTGGGCCCGGATATTTGGAATCTGTTTATGAAGACGCGTTGTGTTATGAGTTGGATCAAGAGCATGTACCGTATCGCCGACAAGTCGATCTGGACGTGTGTTACAAAGATGTCGTTTTTGAAAGACGCTTCAGAGCCGATTTGCTGATCCAGGAAAAGATTTTGGTAGAGAACAAGGCCATCAAAAAGATCACACCGCAAGATGAAGCTCAGTTGCTCAATTATCTCAAAACCACGGGGATCAAAGTCGGTTTGCTATTCAACTTCGATGCACCAAAATTCGAGATGCTGCGGAGAATCTTCTAATACTGTTTGTCCGTGTTTTTCCGTGTTCTTCTGTGGTGATTGAATGCATTTCATTCATCTACATGTGCATTCGCATTATTCCCTGATGCGGGGGACGATCGGGCTGGAGGAGCTATGCCACCGTATCCGTGAGTTGGGCATGGATACGGTGGCCCTGACGGACACGAACGGCATTTACGGTCTGATTTTTTTCCTCCAGATTGCCGAGGAATACGGCATCCGACCCATCATCGGCGCGGAAGCGGTGACAGATGACGAGCGGGCTGTGCTCCTGGTCAAGAATCGGGAGGGGTACGCCAACCTCTGCCGGATTCTGACGCATCGGCACTGCGGGGAGGGGTTTGTCCTTTCCGATGATTTGCTACGGATGAGCGAAGGGCTCGTCGTCCTGAGCGATGCGATTCCCCTTTTAGAGAAATTGAATGGACGTTGCGACCTCTACGCCGAACTCGTGGGGGGACGGCCCAATCGGTCGCTCATGGATTTCTCGCGGCGGACGGGCATTCCGCCGGTAGCGACGAACGGCGTCTATTTTCTCCATCCGGAGGAGCATCGGTTTCACGCGCTTCTCCGAGCCATCGATCTGAACACGAAATTTTCCCGCCTTCCTCTTGGGGAACTGGCGCCTCCCTATGCGTGGCTTCAGTCTCCCGAAGAGATGGCCGCACGTTTTCCCCATGTTCCAGAAGCGCTGGAAAATACACTCGTCGTTGCGGAGAAATGTCGTTTCCAAGGAAATTTTGGGTCGGTGATCGATTGCGGATTCGAGGGGATGGGTCCTGACGGGATCATGCGGGAACTCCGCCGCAAATGCGAGGAGGGAGCGAAACGCCGGTACGGGGAGGTCACATCTGCCGTCCGCGCGCGTCTGGAGTACGAGCTGGGGATTATCGAGGAGAAGGGATTCGGGGCGGTCTTCCTGATGGTGGAGGATATCGTGCGCCGGGCTCCGCGGACGTGCGGGCGCGGGTCGGCGGCGGCCAGCATTGTTTCCTACTGTCTGGGAATCACGCACGTGGATCCGCTGAGATACAACCTCTACTTCGAGCGCTTCCTCAATCCCGGGCGGAAGGACCCCCCGGACATCGACGTGGATTTCCCCTGGGACGAACGGGATGACATCCTCGATTATGTTTTCGACAAATACGGGCCGGAGCGGTCGGCCATGGTGGCCAACCACGTGGGCTTCCGTCCGAGGGCGGCGGTTCGGGAGATCGCCAAGGTGGTCGGCCTGCCCGACGCGGAAATCAAGCAGGTGACGGACCGGCTGGCCCAGCTGTGGTACTGGCACGGCGACACGGTCGAGGAGGTCGTGGATCATCATCCCATCTTCCGTGGACTCCGTCTCGATCCGCCCTGGCCTGAGATTTTGGGATGGACTTCGCGGCTCTTGGGAACGCCGCGTCATCTCTCAGTGCACTGCGGGGGCGTGGTCGTCGTGCCCGGCGCATTAAGTCGGTACGTGCCGACGGAGGAAGCGCCCAAGGGCGTGCGCATCGTTCAGTGGGAAAAGGATCAGACGGAGGATTCGGGCCTCGTGAAGATCGACATCCTGGGCAACCGCTCCCTGGCGGTAATCCGTGACGCCTTGGAGGCTGTTCGGAAGAATACGGGACGGGTCATCGTGTACGAGGATTTTAACCCTTTGGATGACCCGGAGACGCAGGCCGCCATCGCGCGGGGTGAGACACTGGGCGTGTTCTACATCGAGTCGCCCGCCACGCGCCAGCTCCAGAAGAAGGCGCGCGTGGGGGACTTCGAGCATCTGGTCATCCACAGCTCGATCATCCGCCCGGCGGCGAACGACTTTATCAACGAGTATGTCCGGCGGCTGCACGGAGAGCCGTACGAGCCGCTCCATCCGATTCTCCAAGAGGTGCTCTCGGAGACGTACGGCATCATGGTCTATCAGGAGGACGTGACGAAGATCGCTGTGGAGATGGCGGGATTCTCGCCGGAAGAGGGCGACGGCCTGCGCAAGACGCTGTCGAAGAAGCGGAATCACCGAAAGCTGTCGGAATACCGGGAGAAGTTTGTGCGGGGCGCGCTGGCCCGAGGCATTGATCCGGACATCATCGCCAGGGTCTGGGAGATGATCCTCTCCTTCGGCGGATACAGCTTCTGCAAGCCGCACAGCGCGTCGTACGCTCTCGTGTCTTTCAGGTCGGCCTATCTGCGTGTCCATTATCCCGCGGAGTTCATGGCGGCGGTCATCAGCAATCAGGGGGGATACTATTCGACGTTTGCCTACATCAGCGAGGCCCGGCGTATGGGACTTGTCGTGCATCCGCCGGACGTGAATGCGTCGGATCGTCCGTACACGGGGAAGGGCGGAGAAATCCGCACGGGGTTGATGCAGCTCAAAGGGCTGAAGGAGCGGGCATTAGACCGCGTCCTCGAAGAGAGGAAACGGGGAGGGCCGTACCGATCCTTCGAAGATTTTATGAGCCGGACCTGTCTCGATCCATCGGATGTACGCATCCTCGTTAAGGCGGGATGCCTGGATTCCATCGCCGGCGGGCGCAGCCGCGCCGAACTGCTCTGGCAGACGGATGCGGGACGGAACGGACGTCCCGCATCGCCCCAAGGATCGCTCGACTTGTTCGACGAGGAGACGATCCGCGTACCGCACTTGGGGGACTACGATTTCCGCACGGCGCTCCTCCATGAGGTCGAAATTCTCGGCTTCCCTTTGAGCGTTCATCCCCTGGACCTGTACCGCGACGCATGGGAGGGGCTTAATATTGTCCACGGCAGCGAGATGGAGAAGCATATTGGCAGACGCGTCTCCATGATCGGCTGGTGGGTGACGAACAAGATGGTGTACACGAAGCAGGAGGAGCCGATGGCGTTCATCAGCTTCGAGGACACGACGGCGCTGTACGAGACGATTTTTTTCCCGCCGGCCTTCCGGAAGTACTGCTCGCGGTTTACTCCGGTCAGGCCTTATATTCTCCGGGGCGTGATCGAGAACGACCTGGGGGCAGTCAGCCTGCACGTTGAGGAGATGGGGTTTCTGGGGAGGGGGGAGGTTCGCAGGAAGAAACGAAATCTGCCCAATGCGAGGACGCGGATTCCGGCGGGGATGGAGATTCGGTGAACGGATGTGCGACGCACCTCTGAGGTGCGTCGCACGTTGGTGTGCAGTTATTCAATGAATTTGTAATTTGTGAATTCAAGCTCAGAGTTAAGAAATACAAGGTAAAAATAGCTTGAAGGCTTTAGAAATACAAGGTAAGATGATAGCTTTTATTACTGATCGATCAAACAGCATTATAAATATGCAAAGGCAACTTTAGGCATTCCGTCCCATGTCTTTCCTTTTAATAAACGACCATTTTTCTTTTTGTTAAAACCGCCCCATTGTTTAAAAAAGAAAGGGATATAATTAGATTCACATTTTTTAAGAATGTCATTAATCCAGTACTCTTCGATCGGTCTCGCACCTGGACCTGATTCCCCACCAACGATGACCCAATCGATTCCTTTCAAGTTTAAATTGCATATGGGTCCTAATAGAGGTTCCATTGATAGAAATTTAATAGGTGCAGAAGTTGTTCTAAGATTATCGATTCGATAAATATAATCCTGACTTTCTATAGTCACTCCCATCCATATATTCGGTGTCCAATTTAGCCTGGGAGCTAATTCGGAAAGTCGATGGGATCGCTTCGTGAGTATTTGAAAAATATGCCATTCCGCTTTATTCATCACTTCGAATATCTTGATAATGAAACTGGATGGAACGTCTTCGTGAAACAAGTCGCTCATCGAATTTACAAAAACCATTTGTGGAATTTTCCAATGTAGAGGGATTTCAATTGCATGGGGATGGAGAGTGATTTTAAATCCATTCTTGTAATTCGGTTGTCCCATAGCCTGTAATCGTTTTGACAACCTTTCTGCGTAACAATTTTTACATCCCAAACTGATTTTGGTACAGCCTGTAATAGGATTCCAAGTCGATTCTGTCCATTCAATCAACGATTTAACAGCCATACAACTTACTCGAATTTACTATATTTTTTAAAAATATGGTTTATGATATTTAATGCAACTGGTTTTTGAGAAGCGAATATCAAATAGTATATAACTGCGCCGCGAGAATTATACATAGGGTGTGCTTTCGGTACAATCTTAAATCCAGCTACTTCTTGAAGTCTTTTCCGAAAGGCTTTGACGATTGTTGCATTATCCTCTTTTTCAGGAAATCCAAAAAAATTACTTGTTGTTGAATAAGCAATCGAACGCCAAGATTCGTCTCCCCAGAAAATATTCATTCGGTGGATACCATTAGAGGGTACACGTTCAGGCTCGCGCCATAAGGCATTCCTGTTAATATCCATTACTGGAAAATTGATAAATATATCGATGCTATTCATTTGGCCTGCGGTACGAATTACTTTCCAATCAAGATGCAATCCGTATGGATCTAAAATGCAGAGGCCTCTACGATAGTCTTTATATTTAACTTTTGGAAAAACTTGTGTTAATAATATTTCGTTGCAATCGCCTTCATAAATATGGACGTCAGATCGATCACCGATATTCTCTTTCAAGAAATCGATTCTTTGTTTATCGATATCAATGAGGTAGTATTGACTGAAAGGAGGATTGATCAAGAGTGCATTTAACGGACTTCCTTTAACAAAATCACCTGTCTTCTTTGAAATATGTATTCCACTACCGGCGAAGGCATCAATATAGATGTGTGTTAAATTGGATTGTGAAGCAAGGATTGTTGAGTACTTCGTGGCATATTCTCTGATAATATCGAGTTTTATTTCAGACCAATTTCCAATTTCATCGAACTTTAAATCATCGCTTTTTCTCATAAGATTTTTTCCAATTCATTAAAGTGTACGGACACTATTAGTTTGAAAATATTCAGAGAAAAGCAAAATTAAAGGCAAATCATATCTATCGTCCGATATGATGACGATTGTCATCATCGATTAATGATAATGAATATTAATATTAAAAACAAATTTTTTTTATTAAAAGTTTTTTAGGGAAATTTTGCAACATTTTTCCGAGAATTTCGATATAATATAATACCGAGAATCTCGATAAAATGTTGCGGAGGATCAAAGGATGGCATTGACTTTGAACGAACAGATACTCCTTCTGGCTATCTGGAAGCTGGGAGATGAGGCATACGGCGTCCGATTGCACGAGTTGGTGTGTAATTATCTTGGAAAGGACGTGGCCTTCGGAACACTGTACAACAACTTGGACCAGTTGATTAAAAAGGGGTATGCCATATCGTACAAGGGCGATCCGACGGCGGTTCGCGGGGGCAAGGCGAAGGTCTACTATCAGATCACGAAAGAGGGGACGGCGGCTTTGCAGGCAGCAAGAGAACTCCAGGAGAAACTCTGGGATGGAATCCCCAAGTTTGCTATCGGAAGGGGAAAGTAACGATGCGTGCAAAGAAGCCGCCGCGGCTGGCGGAATGGATCATCCGCCGCTTATCCCAGTACGAAAGCCGGTTCTCTCTTGATGGAGATCTCAGAGAGGTTTTCGAGGATATCGCCCGAAGAGAAAATGAGGGGAAAGCAAGGTCGTGGTATTGGTCGCAGACGAGGAGAGCGTTGATTAAGTATCCTGTTTTGACTTGGAGGATGAATATGGGCATGTTGAAAAATCACATCACGCTGGCAGTGAGGAGCATGAAGAAGCACAAGGGGTACACGTTCATCAACCTGGTAGGGTTGGCCGCCGGCCTTGCCTGTTGCATGATCATCCTGGTTTACGTGAATCATGAGTTAAGTTACGACATGTATCATCCGGATGTGGAGCGCATTTACCGTGTGCTCGAATATCGGAAGGTGCCGGCGGGTGAATTTATTATGGCCAGAATCAGCCCGATGGTGGCTATTGTCCTGGATGAACAGTTCACTCAGGTCGAACACACAGTCAGGATAATGCCGGTATCCAACGTCCTGGTTCGATGTCATGGAATTCCATTCTACGAAGACCGCGTAATGTATACTGATGCGTCGCTGTTGGATGTTTTTTCGATTCCTGTTCTTAAGGGGAATCCTGAAGAGGCGCTGAAACATCCAGGTCGGGCGGTCCTGACTTCGAGTCTGGCGAAGAAATATTTCGGAAACGAGGATCCCATGGGCAAGGAGATGGAGATCATCGATCCTCTTCATGAACGCGTCTACGGAGACACGCGCAGATTACACGTTACTGTCTCAGGAGTGGTGGCCGATCCACCGTCGAATACGCATGTCAAGCAGGGAATCCTGCTCTCCCTCCAAGTATTCAGGGATCATCCCATTCTGAGCGAATGGCACGCAGGGATGACGCATACCTATGTGAAACTATCGCCGAATACACAACTGACGGATTTTGAGAAAGCCATCGAACGGCTGGCTTATGACTACGTATCCAGAGATCTTTCCGCATGGGGTCAGACACGCGAGTATTTCCTCCAGCCCATGAAGGACATCCATTTCTGCCGGGAGATCAGAGGATTGCCTGTCCGAGACGAGTTGGAGCCTTCCGGCAGCCGTGCTTATTTTACGATTTACGGCGTCATCGCGATGCTCATCCTGCTGATCGGGACGATGAATTTTGTCAACCTTTCGAATGCGAGGGCTGTCCACCGCATCAAAGATGTGGGGCTTCGTAAGGTTCTCGGAGCGAAACGGAGGGAATTAATCCGGCAGTTCCTGAGCGAATCCGTCCTCATCACGCTGATCGCATCGGGTTTCGGGTTTCTTCTTGCCAGGGTGTTGCTGCCGTTCTTCGTCGCTTTTTCTGGATCGACGGTTTCGTATTCGGCTCTTTTTCAGTCAAGACTTCTGCTGGCTACGGGCGGGCTGGTGCTTTTCATCGGACTTCTGTCGGGGCTCTATCCGGCCTTCGTTCTGACGACGTTCAAGCCGGACCGCATCCTGCGCGGGACATCCTCCTGGACGCGCGGATCATCGGCGTTGAGGGTGCTTGTCGTGGGTCAGTTTGTCATTTCGATCTTCTTAGCTGTGGGAACGCTTACGGTGTCCCGACAACTGATCTACATGCGCGGAGGGGACCTGGGTTTCCGGTCGGAAGCTCAGTATGTCATCCCGTTTCGAAGAAACGGGGAGATACGGAAACAGGTCAAAGTTTTGAAGACGGAACTCCTGAAACACCCTCAGGTGTTGAGCGCGGCCGCCTCTTCGAGTGTGCCCGGCCGGCCGATGCGGGAAGGACATCTCAAATGGTCCGATGACAAGCTGGATAAACCGTTGAAACTGGTGTTCCTTTCCTGCGACGAAGATTTTCTCTCTCAGTTCCGGATCGGCATGGCGGCCGGACGCGCTTTCGATGAGGCAAAGAACGATGAAAACAGCGCGTTCATCATCAACGAAGCGGCTACGAAGCATTTGGGTTACGCTTCCAAAGAGGAGGCCTTGGGGGATCGTCTTTATGAAGGTACGTACTGGAAAACCATCGTCGGTGTGGTCCGGAATTTCCATTTTCAGGGCATGCAATCGGAAGTCGAGCCGATTTACATGGAAGTCTCTCCCTCCCGCTATGACATGCTCACGCTCAACTTAGCATCAGCAGACCTTCCCGCTACGCTCCGATTCATCGAAAATACCTGGCAAAGTTTCTGGCCGGACATTCCTTTCGAAGGTTTCTTTCTTGACGACGATTTCAACCTGCAGTACCTGAAGGAGATGCAGATGGGGCGGATGCTGGGCATCCTGACGATGATGGGCTTGATCATTTCCTGTATGGGTCTTTTGGGTCTGGCGTCATTTCTGGTGCAGCACCGCACGAAGGAAATCGGGATCCGCAAGGTACTGGGCGCTTCTGCGCCGGATGTCATGGTCCTGCTTTCGAGGCAATTTCTATTCTTGGTACTGATCGCCAATGTGATTGCTGTACCCATCGCTTACATGACTGCCGTTCGCTGGCTGGAAGATTTTGCATACCGCATTCGGCCAAGTTGGATCCTTTTTGCTATATCCGGTGGCGCGGCACTCCTTCTCGCACTGATGGCAGTCGGATTCCATACGCTGCACGCCGCCCGTGCCAATCCCGTGGATAGTCTGCGATACGAGTAATTTTGTTGATTACATCGAGTCTGTAAGAATACACGGATTCATCCAGCTCGCATCAGATCTGTTTCGTTTAAAAATATTGGAAACATTTAATACCCGGTTTTCTTAGAGAAGGCCGGGTTCTTTTATTTTTACAGTATAAAAATATTTATTGATTTTTATTCATTTCTTCGTTATTTTTTTTAAGATTTTAATACGTCGAGGGGAAGGGGGAGCAATCGTATTTAAAGAAGAGAGGAGAGGGGCGAGATGTATAAAATGACTCCTAAACGTATGTTCTTCACGAAGGGGGTGGGTTTTCACAAGAACAAGCTTCAGAGTTTTGAGTTGGCTCTCCGTGATGCCGGGATTGAAAAATGCAATATCGTTTCAGTTTCGAGTATTTATCCTTCGGATTGTAAAATTATTTCCAAATCGAAGGGACTCCCGGAACTCCAGCCCGGACAAATCACGTTTATGGTCATGGCAAGGGAGAGCACGGATGAACCCAATCGTCTCGTTTCCGCAGCCATAGGTTTGGCACAACCTTACGACAAGCAGCAGTATGGTTACATCAGTGAACATCATTCGTTCGGACAGACGATGAAAAAGGCAAGAGATTTTGCAGAGGATTTGGCTGCGACGATGCTGGCATCGACGTTGGGCATCGAGCTCGACCCGGATAAAGCCTGGGATGAGAGGAAACAGCTTTATATCACTGAAAAGAATAAACAGTTTGTGAGCCGAGGCACCGCCCAATCGGCTGAGGGCCACAAAGAGAGTTTGTGGACCACGGTCATCGCTTGTGCGGTCTTTCTGTTAGAATGAACTATTCACGCACTTCCATTTTTTATTCCCTCTATCCTCAGTGCGGTAAGTTGCAGGTGACTAAAGTTACAAGTGAACTAAAGTACCCAAAGTCGATTAAGACGGAATTTTGCACAATAACTATAAAGTTGACTGACGGAAAGTTATAGCGTTTTCAAGATGCGACGAAAATCGTTATT
This sequence comes from bacterium, assembly GCA_043824415.1. Taxonomy (GTDB): domain Bacteria; phylum Zhuqueibacterota; class QNDG01; order QNDG01; family DSAB01; genus JBDRSZ01. The sequence continues at coordinate 34,121 of JBDRSZ010000164.1, forward strand.
CGAGGATTATCCCAATCTCCAGCCTCAGTTTCTCCGACCTGGGATGTCTGTACCCGATCTGATCCGGACGATGGGAAAGACGTGCTTTGAAGCCCGGAATGTGTGGCGCGGAGCGAAACTGTTTGCACAGATGGCAGAGGACGGCGACACGATCTGGCTGGGTATTGCCGGAGCCGGCATCGCGGGAGGTATGGGGGGCATGGTCGTTTCCCTTCTGCAGAGAGGGTTTATCGATGTGATCTGCTCGACGGGCGCCCAGGTGTACCACGACCTCCATTTTGCGTTCGACCTTCCGGTGAAGGCTGTGGGTCCGCACTGGGATGACGATTCACTCCGGAAGCACGGCGATACGCGCATCTACGACATCGGCATCCGAGAAAAGGAAACTCTGGAAGCTCAGGATGAAATCATCCGTCGGTTCATTGAAGAGGAATATGCGACACTTGCCGGACATCCGGTGGCGAGCTGGGAGTTGAATTATCGTCTTGGTTTATGGACTGAAAAAAATGCAAAACATCCGGAGAGAAGTTTTACGGCCGTAGCGGCGAGAATGGGCGTACCGATTTTCTGGGATTCTCATTCCAATCACTCCATCGCCATGAATCTCGTCCGAACGGACAGGGAAGGCCATCCTATCAGCCTCTCACCGCAGAAGGATATCTTCGACTCGGCGGCCATCGTGTATGCTTCGGAACAGACGGGTTTTGTGGAGTTGGGCGGCGGCGGGCCGAAGAATTTCATCCAGCAGACCGGTCCGACGCTGAGTCAGATCCTGGGTGTCGATTATGAAGGGGCGGATAGAGGTCTTCAGATCAGCACCGCAGTGGAGAGGGAAGGGAGCCTGTCCAGCTGCACGTTTGGCGAGGCCGTCACGTGGGGGAAATACAGGTCCGCCGCGGAGGACAAACTCGTACAGATCTGGGCAGAGTACAGCATCGTTTTTCCGCTTCTGTCCGTCTACGTCATGGATTCGTGTAAGGAGCGGCCTCCGAAAAATATCATCGCCCGAATGCCTTCTTTTATCGACCGCCTGGAAGCCGCGCGATGAGGCTTCATCCAAAACAATTCCTGGGACTGGAACCGGCGTATACTTCCTTCGATGATGCCGCTGTGGCAATACTGCCCTTTCCTTATGAAGGCGGCATCTCCTACGGTCGGGGAACCGCTGGAGCGCCCGATGCTGTGCTGGAAGCGTCTTATTTCTTAGAATTGTACGATGAGGTTCTCAAAGCCGAGGTTCATCGGATGGGCATTGCCACGGTCGCGCCTCCGACCATTCCCGGCGAGCCCGAACGGATGATCCAGACGATTCAAAGTATGGTCGAATCCCTTTTGGATGAAGGCAAGTTTGTCGTGGTCATCGGGGGGGATCATTCGATTTCGAGTGGCACCTGTCGTGCGCTTCGGGAGAAGGCCGGCTCCGTCTCTGTCATTCAGCTGGACGCCCATGCCGATTTGAGGGATTCTTACGAGGGGAGCCGTCTGAGTCACGCCTGCACGATGTCCCGGATTCGTGAGATGACGTCGGACACGTTTCAATTGGGGATTCGGAGTCTCTCCGCAGAAGAGGCAGAGCGGGTCGAGAGGGAGAAGATCGCATTGTGCACGATGGATGCATTCCGGTCGGGAGCGTTCGATGTGGACTGCGCGCTGAAGGCACTTCCGGATCCTGTCTTTCTTACCATAGATGTGGATGTATTCGACTGGAGCGTCGTTGCGAGCACGGGCACGCCCGAGCCCGGCGGGTTCCTCTGGGACGAAGCGGTGTCCCTTCTGGAAAAAATTTTTTTACGGAAGTGTGTGATCGGTTTTGACGTGGTCGAACTGGCGTATCATCCTGCGGATCGCAATTCGCCTTTTGCTGTGGCCAAGTTGATTTACAAAATGCTGGGTTTTAAGCTGAAATCGGAGGTTCAGAGAAGAAACCTCCCTTGGCCTGATTCTCCCAAGGGCAATCTCTTCCTGATATAATTTTCTGAGTTCTGAAATCAAATCCCAGTCTTCTTTGAGGAGATTGGGATTTTATATGATTCTATCGGCTCGGCGATTTTTGCAAGGTCCGGGAAGCGTTCGAACAGTGTGGCTGGCGCTTTGAGCATTTCTTCGCCTAAGGCTGCCCTGAGTTGGAAGGCGTTAGCCACGGCCTGGCCCCAGGGGTGGTTGTTCTGTATAACGAATGTGGATTTGCTTCCTTCGGCCACTTTTTGGACTTTTGCAGCGATTTCCTGGATTTCCTTTTCCGAATAGAGATAATCGTACCGTGCGGCCGGGGATGTTATGGGCGCGCCCTCCTCTTTCTTCGCAAACCATGCTTTGTAATTCCGACCGTGCATCCTCACGTATCCGATGGGTCCCGTCCGGATGGGATTGAACGCGATGGACTTGCCGATGACGGGCTGGTCGATGGTAGCGAAGCCGACGTTCCGCTTGTCAAAGAATTCTAAAACAGTCGGGTCATCCCAGGTGGCATGGCGTAGCTCCACGACGAGAGGGTAGTCCTTGAATGTATCGATAATTTTGGAGAGCCACTGCCGGCTGGATTCCTCGTTTTTGAAACTCCACGGGAACTGGCAGAGGACGGCGCCGAGTTTATCGGCTTTGGCTAACGGATCGATGCCTTCCGTGTAGAATTTGACTTCCTCCGGGCTGAATTCCTTTCTCTCATGCGTGAAGCGCTGCCAGAGCTTAGCCGTGAATTTAAAGTCCGGGTTGTGGGCGACTTTGCGGATCCAGGCCGAGCCCATGAAGGCGTTGGCGGGTCGATAGAACGTCGAGTTGATCTCTGCGGTGTCGAAGAAATTCGCCAGATAGTCGAGTTCTTTGAATCCTTTACCAGCATTCTTGGGATAGACGATGCCGTACCAGTCTTTGTAGTTCCAGCCCGCTGGGCCGACACGGATGATTTTATGGGTTTGAGGGATCATCTGAGCTTATCGAATTTATTTTTTCAGGATATAAATTCTACAGCTCCACCACCGCCTGGATACCCGCCTAAGGCGGACAAGCCCGCTTAAACATTGCGGGAAAGATATATGAGAAGAGTCATTCCCGAGCGCCTTTATCGGACCGCGTTGACACCGGTCTTGAAGATGTGCAGCCCGTCCTCTGAGCCGAGCCAGGAGTAAATGGCTCTTTCTGGGTGGGGCATGAGTCCGAGGAGCAAGCCCGTGGGATCGCAGATGGCGGCGCGCCCGCCTGGGGAGCCGTTGGGATTGGCCGGATAGTCGAGCGTGCCCTGTGGAGAGCCGTACCGCAGGACGGTATTCGTATCGTCGAAATCGTCGGTGAGGAGCAGTCTGCCCTCGCCGTGGGCCACGGGAATGTGCAGGCGCCGGCCTTCCAGACCGCGGGTCCAGATGCAATCCGTTTTTTGGACGAACACATTGACCCATCGGCTCTCAAAAGCGGCTGACAGATTGCGGTCCAGCAGGGCCTTGGCTTCGCCGATGTCGCCGGTGCCGGGCAGAAGTCCCGTGAGGATGAGAAATTGAAAGCCGTTGCAGATGCCGACGGTGGGGATTTTTTTCTCCCGTACTTCCATGAGCTGATCGCGGAGGCGGTAGAGCAGGTCGATGGCCACGATTCGGCCTGCGGCCACATGATCACCGAAGGCGAATCCGCCGGGCATGGCCAGCAGGTCGCAGTCGGTCAATCTTTTCCTTCCTTGAAGAAGATCGGCGGTCAAATGACAGAAAGAAGGATTCGCACCGGCAAGCCGGAAGGCATCCGCAGTTTCGTGATGGCAGTTGATGCCGGGTGCGTATAGGATGTGGACTTGTGGTTTGCTCATCCAGCTACCTCTCGGAATGGTTTTTCCCAGGCGGAGATGAGGTCTTGCATGGGAAGTTGAACCGTCATGCTGTCTGTTTTTACTGCGATGTTAAATTCGTCTTTGATGCGGCCTAAAAGAATACCGTCCAAATCAGTCTCGATTCGATGTGTATTTTTTTCTTCGATCTCGATCAAGATCGCTCCGATGGATTCCGCGAAGAGACATGCTTCGAGAGTGCTCTGTCCGAGATGATTTTTCATGATTGACAGGTCGATTTCGCATCCCAGACCGCTGCCCAGTGCCATCTCGAAGAGCCTGCGGATGAGGCCTCCCTCCGCGACGGCTGAGGCGGACTGGATGATGCCTTCTTCCTGGAGCGGTTTCAGGACTTTCCAGAAACGCTTCAATGCTTCGACCGATGGATGGGGAAGCGTACAGCCCCTTTGGCCGAGGGTGTCGAAATAGACAGAACCGCCCAATTCCAATGATAGAGGTCCTACAATATAAAGCCGATTTCCGATTTTTTCCCACGGCTTTGGAACGAGTTTTCCGATGTCTGGCATTCTTCCGAGTGCAAGGACTGCGAGTGTCGGCGGGATGTCGAGACGCTTTCCGTCCTCACTGATGAAAGTGCCGCTGGAGCTGTCCTTTCCGCTGATGAAGGGGGTACCCAACGCTTTGGAAAGATCGCAGCATGCGAGGACCATTTCCCTGAGGCCGAAGGCGATTTCGGGCGTCACGCGCGGCGTATAAAAATTATCGCAAAGAACGATGTCCGAGAGATGAACCCCGGCTGCGATGAGCTTGGAAATGGGCTCCAGCATCATGAGTCTGGCCATCGCTGCAGCGTTGACATCTCCGTAGAAGGGATTGAATCCGACAGCGGCGACTGCGCCGTACGGCTTTCCCCGAATGGGCGTTGAAGCCCAGATATCACTGGGCATACGGCCGTTCTTTCCTCCGTACGGACCGACGGCGATCATGCCCTGGACGGTCTTGTCGAACTGAAAACCTGCCGCGGATTGGTCGCAGATGTTCAGATGGCCGAGAACCGCACGGACGGCTGAATGCCATTGTCCCTCGGATAAGAGCGGTGACGGAGTGAACGGTTTCGGTTTATTTTTCGGTTTATTAACACGGATATCAGGGAGGGGACAGCTTTTGCGGAGTTCCTCGAAACTCAGATCGATGACAGTCTCCCCGCTGAGTTGGGGACGTCCCGGAAGGTCTTCCGAACTTCGACCCATGCTCGGATCGAATACGACCTGACAGCGTCTCGTGGCCGTGAATTTTCCAATAATCGCGGCAGGAACTTCGTACTTGTCGAGGATTGTAAGAGCCCCGTCGATTTTATCCGGGGGCACGCAGAGGAGCATGCGTTCCTGACTCTCGGAAATCCAAATTTCCCAAGGATGCATTCCTTCTGTTTTCAGGGGTACCCATGTCAGGTTGATCCAGATGCCTGTTTCGGATCCCATCTCCCCCGCTGCCGACGAGAGTCCCGCGGCACCCAAGTCGGTCACAGCGCGGAGACAGTCAGCGTCGCGTAAGGCCGGAATGGCCTCCATGAATTTCCGTTCTTCGATGGGCTGGCCGATCTGGACGTGGGCGGCATCGACGGTAGCAGTCTCGCTCGTCATCGAACCGGAGCTGACTGTGGCGCCGTGAAGGCCGTCTCTGCCGGTCAACCCGCCGACGAGGATGGCGAAATCACCGGATTTGGGCCGGCCTTTCCTGGCGCGTTTTGCTGGGATAAGACCGATGGAGTGTCCCAGTGCAAAGCACTTTCCCGTATACCCGGGATGGAATCGGTAGACGGGGAACATCATCGGAATGCCCATGGGATTGGTGTAATCGGCCGTGCCCCCGATGGATTCGACGAGGATGGTCTTCGGATGGAGAGCGCCTTTGGGCACGTCTTTCCACTCCATCCGCGGATCCCCCAGTCCCATGATAGTGCTGCCTCCGATGGGCCAAGCGCCCTGGCCGCAACCCAATGTATCCCGGATCACACCCCCGTGTTTCGTCATGATGCCGCCGTAGGGACTGACGGCTGTGGGAGAATTGTGCGTTTCACCTTTGATCGTCAGTGCCCATCCATCGTAGAATTCCACGGCTCCTGCGTTGTCCTCGAACACGGACAGTACGAGGGGATGGTTGATTTCGTTCGTTGCCTGCCACAGCGCTTGGAGGAGGCCGAGGCTCTTCCACGTTGTGTGGAAACAGTGGTCGGACCACGTTTGGGCGAACATTTCGAGTTCGGCATCGGTCAAGGGGCGTTCGATTTTATCTGATATTTTCTGAAGCGCTTCCATTTGGTCCGCGTCGAGGAAGAGGCGTCTTTCATCGCTGAGCCGGAGGAGCTGCCTGCGGTCCAATCCTTTGAGCGGTATTTTCTCGACGGGGCCGGCTTGTCCCTGTGGTTTTAATGTGGTCCACCGATCTTTGGGTGTGATGATCACCTGGACTTGGGGGTTGTAGAGATAGCGGGTCACGATTTGCTTCGCCGCAGATTCATCCACTCCCAAGAACTGGTAGCGGTGGGCGATGCGAACCCACGAGAGGTTTTCAATTCCCATGGCGCGCGTTCCTCTGAGGACGGAGGGAAGTTCCGGGTCGGTGACCGCTCTCTGGTATCCAACCTCGATCACGGGTCCTTTCGACCCGTCGAGGAGGGTGTGCTCAGAAAGGGTCTCGGCAGTAGAGTGACAGAAAAGGGGCTTCAAAGAGAGGGCCTGATTCTGGGTAATTCCTTCAAGACGGAATACTCTTTCGATGAGCACACCGTTCAATGCGTGGAATCCTTCGGATCGCAGCCGGTTGAGCAGGATTTGGGCCTCGGGGTCGTCTCCGGTTCTTCGAAGGTAAAGGGTTGAGATCAACATTTCCTCCTTTCGTTGGAATGATCCATTCTAAGTGAATAATGCGAAAATGTCAAGGAGAAAATGGGGAATTTATGGTAAAAGCTTTTTTTTAGTGGCATGATTGTTGTATTCTTGAGTATGAATTCATCGGAATTGGGTTCGGGGAACGGCAATATTTGCAGGGTGTGCGGGTAAAAAATAGATGCTTAGAGGATGGGAACGGCGTGTTTTCACATGACACTACCGAGGATAATTGAATGAAGAGAGCACAGGGTCATTTGGGTTTTGTGACGCAAAATGTCATCTTGGGAACGATCACCGGAACGATGGTTGCGTATAACCTGAGGATTTTATACCAACGGGTCGGTGTCACCGATCTCATCTGGGTGATGTTCTTCCTGATGGGTCCGTTGGTCGGCTTTCTCAGTGGGAGGGAGCGCCAGCGTTTGGAGAGGATGAAGAAGGAGAAGACGGCGCTCAAAGAAAATTTAGACAGGATTCAATCGGCGCTGAAAAAATCGACGAAAAAATATCAACTTCTGGTTGAGCATGCGAGCGATGCAATCTATCTAACGACAGAGGAGGGCAGGTTCATTCTGTTCAACGAGGCCACCTGCCTGTTTTCCGGTTATAGCAGGGATGAGTTGGTAAGGATGCCGGTCTCTCAGCTCAAGGTAGAGGACAATGTGGATGAAAAGCATCGTAAAAGCTGGCTGGATAATGGATACTGTCGTTATGAAGAAAAATGGCTAAAAAAGAACGGGGATGTGGTTCCACTGGACATCAATGCCCGTTGGATACGGCTTGGAGAGCATCGGTTGATTCTCCATGTCAGCCGGAATATTACGCGCTGGAAAGAGGAGGATCAGGAAGAGAATGCAAGAATGGTTCGACGTTATCAAGAGGGCAGGTACGTCGAAATGGCGTCCGTCCAGCGCGCCCTGCTGAGCCGGGTGTTGAGTCCCGTAACGGATACAGTGAGCCTCCTCCATTTACTCCTGAAGAAGTATCCTGATGACGTAGAGCAATTCTCCGGACTTTTATCGGAATGGGGGTCAACCCGAAAATTACTACAGGACCTCACGATAAAAAATTTCAGGGATTTTAAATCCACGCCGTGCCGCTGGGATTTGAATGAGATCCTGAAGCAAGAACTCAATTACTTGGATGTCGTGACGGATTTCGGCGGATTTATTAAGCAGACTTCTTTTACTCCGAACCTTCCTGCTGTTTTCGGTTTCGGGAGGGATTTCTCAATCTCCTTTTATACAGTCCTGCGGGCAATCATGGAATCAATGAAGAATTCGGATCAGAGAGAAATGACAATTTCGACAAGGCTTTTGGACGATCATATTCTGGTTGAGATTCGAACGGCTTCTGAGGTGTCCTTCCAAGATCACCTGTGCCGGATAATCGATCCATATTACGATCGGGACGACTCTACGATTCACGGGAAAACGGATGTCGGACTGCTGATTTGTCGGTTGTTGTTTGAGTCTTTCGGCGCAAGAATGGATGTGGGGGAACAGGGGAATGGGGGAACACTCATTCGTATCCGTGTTCCGATTGTTGAGAATGGAGCTGCGGATGCAAGAGTACAGAGAGTAGTTTCAATGGAGTCGGTCATTATCTGATGAGGTTCAGGCGTTTCGTTTTTTAAAGATGCGCTGGGTGCGTTCGTAGCTTGAGATATCTCCCAACGGGTAGAACGATTCTTCGAATAAAAAATTCCAGACAGTCATTTTCCGGACAAGCCAGGACAAGAAGTGACCGGGGGCGTCCGGGTCGTTGTGAGCGTTCAGATACCGACTGATGAAAGGCAGCGTTGATCTGGAGAGGATGTAAAGACAGGGAGCGACGAGGTTTGATTTCGGATGGGAGGGTTTTTCGACGAAGCGGAAAACCCGACCCCGAGCATCGATCCGGGCGTTTCCAGAATTTCGGAGCACGTGGGGATCGTTACTCGGATGGAGAGTGATGATGCTCTTGCCCTTTTCGTAGAAAGCATCCACCAAACTCTGAAAGTCGAAGGTAAAGAGATCATCCGCCGCAGAGACCATGAGGTCATCGTCGATACAGAATGTGTCGATCGCCAGGGCAATATCGCGTATAGCTCCGAGACGTGTTTCGTTGGAAGTCGTTCCGTCGTTCAGAAGATGGATGGGTAGACGCTTCGATTTTCTCCTCGTCTCGAAC
>JBDRSZ010000165.1:0-2783 GCA_043824415.1 bacterium
AGTGAGTTATTCTATGCCGTTCTACTCGTAAGCAACCACACAAATCCGTGGAGAGCCTTTTCGGATCTGCAGAACAGATGAAAACGCTTTATGAAAATTCAATCGTTTCGCTTGTGGGATTTGCCGCTCGCGCTCGAAAACTTGTACAAGGTTTCACATCCGTGGAAAGGAGCGTGAAGCGAAAAAATGCGAAGCTCGTCATTCTCGACCCGCAGGCGGGAGAGACCACAAAAAAACGCATCGAGGCGCTCTGCTCAAGAGTGGGCGTTCCCGTTGTGTTTCTTCCGAAAGGGTTTTCCATGGAAGACATACTCGGGAAACCCAACTGTCGATGCGCGGGCGTGACGGATTCGGGTTTTTCGGAAGCGATTCTTCAGAGGACGAAGGAATCGCAGTGCAAATAACGATATGGTATTTAAAGGTCAAAGGCTATTGGCTGTTGGCTAATGGCTAATGGCTAATGGCGATAGACATCAAACAAAAACCTCTGAAAAAGAACCCATGATTTCAAAAATAAAGATTCTGCCCGAATCTCTGATGAAGCGGATCGCTGCCGGAGAAGTCGTTGAGAGGCCGGCTTCCGCGGTCAAGGAACTCATGGAGAACGCCATCGATGCGGGAGCGACTTCCATCTCGCTGTGGATCAAGGATTCGGGGATGCGGCTTATCCAGGTCACGGACGATGGGGAGGGCATGGCCGAGGAGGATGCTCTTCTCTGCTGCGAGAGGCATGCGACGAGCAAGATCTCCCGCGTTGAAGATCTGGATGGGATTCGCACTCTTGGATTCCGGGGAGAGGCGTTGGCCAGCATCGGCTCGGTCTCGCGGATGACAATCATGACTCGGACTGCCGAGACCGAAGAAGGGACGCAGGTGTGCATTGAGGGGGGAAAGATTCGGGAAGTTCAGAAGGTCGCTACTCCAAGGGGGACGACGGTGGCTGTGAAGGATCTCTTCTCTTTCGTGCCAGCGCGCCGGAAATTTCTCAAGAGTCCTACGACCGAATTGCGGCACATCGCATCTGTGTTCCGCAGGATGGCGCTCTCCCACCACGACATCGATTTTTCTCTGGTCGTGGAAGATGAGAAGACGATGGACTTGAGGCGGAGCACGAGGGAGCACCGACTCCGCGATCTGCTTGGGGAGGATGTCCAATCACGGATGATTCCCATCCGGAAAGAGCTGGCCGGGATTTCCGTCGAAGGATTTGTGAGTCCGCCGGGAGAGGGGAAGAAGAACAGGGAGAATCAGTTCTTTTTTCTGAATGGGCGTTATATCATCAACCGAAGCCTGATGCACGCGGTGCTGTCGTCCTACGGCCCGCGCCTGGGCAGGCATGAATACCCCGTCTTCCTCTTGTTCCTTGAAACGGATCCCCGTCAAGTCGATGTGAATGTCCATCCCACAAAGATCGAAGTTCGTTTTTCAGATGAGAGATACGTGTATGAGGTAGTCAAGAAAACGATTCAGGAGGCGCTGCGGCGTCCTGCCGCCGTGCCCGACCTTCAGCTTATATCGAGAAGGGGGAAGATGAAAGGACCGGCCTTTCAACGATATCCGGCCAGTGAAGACTACGGCCAATTGACGCTCGAAGTCCAGAGGCCGGCCATCGGGGAAAGGCGAGTCGAATACGGGATGGCGTCCGGAGAAAAACCGTCTTTGTGGCAAATACACAACCGGTACATCCTCTCCCAGATTAAGAGCGGGCTGACGATCATCGACCAGCACGCAGCCCACGAGCGCATCCTGTACGAGAGGGCTCTCAAATCCATTTTGGACAATGCCGGACTCTCTCAGCAGCTCCTGTTTCCGCAGACCGTTCAGCTCTCGCACGAGGATTATCTGATCCTGACGGAAATCCTGCCGACTCTGCAAAAAATCGGATTCGGTCTGAAAGAGTTCGGGAAGAACACGGTCGTCATCGAGGCGGTTCCTGTGGAGGTGAAGACGGGCGAGGAGCGCGACCTTCTTTCCGGAATACTCGATACGTTCAAGGAAATGCGTCGGGAAACAATGGATGCGTACGACGCGGTGGCCAGATCGTTTGCCTGCAAATCGGCCGTCAAGTCGGGCGCTTCGCTGAGCCTGCAGGAAATGGCCTCCCTCATCGATCAGTTGTTCGCCACGCAGGAGCCCTTCTTTTGCCCGCACGGACGTCCCACTGTCGTGAACCTGAGTTTGGAAGAAATCAACAAGAGGTTCGGACGCTGAAAGGCCAATCGGACAAGCGTGTTCTGTTCATCGTCGGCCCGACGGCGGCTGGAAAAACTGAGCTTTCTCTCCGCTTGGCCGGGATGACGGGCGGCGAGATCGTCTCAGCGGATTCCCGACAGGTCTACAGACACATAGACATCGGCACGGCCAAGCCCTCCCCTGAAGAAAGAGAAAAGATTCCCCATCACTGCATCGACATTAAAGACCCCGACAAGTTCTTCAGCGCAGGCGAGTACGGGAAGTTAGCCCGTCGCATCGTTTCCGAGATTCTCACGCGCACAAAACTGCCCATTGTCGTTGGCGGATCGGGATTGTACATCCGGGCATTGGTGGACGGTGTTTTCTCCGGGGACTTTCGCGATCCCGAATTGCGGATGAAAATGAACCGACAGGCCGACGAAGAGGGTCTGGATTTTTTATATAACCGTCTAAAGGAAATCGATCCGGTTGCCGCCCTGAAAATTCATCCCAATGACCGGAAGCGCATCGTTCGTGCTCTTGAAGTATGCGAGCTTTCAGGCCGGCCCATGTCGCGGATTCAGGAGGAGAAGACCGAGCCTGCGGATTTT
>JBDRSZ010000166.1:0-2028 GCA_043824415.1 bacterium
CGGATTTTAAAAGTAAATGGCAAAGTGGATGCGTCAAACAGTTTGGACGATTTAGAAACCATGGTTTTAACAGGCGCCCTGCCAATGATTCTTCATCCTAATCCCGAGGATGTTCTAGTAATAGGTCTTGGCTCTGGAATTACTCTGGGCGCGGTTACTCAGTTTGATTCTGCAAAAAATATAGACATGGTGGAAATTGATCCGGCGATAGTTGAGGCCGCTGAATATTTCAAATCCTATAATCACGACGCGCTTAACGATCCGCGAGTAAAAACAGTTTTGGCTGACGGCAGGAATCATCTTTTGCTGACCGACAAAAAATATGATGTTATTTCTTCCCAGCCGTCAAACATTTGGATTTCCGGAAACGCCGCTCTTTTCACAAGAGAATATTATGAACTTGCCAAGTCACGTCTCAAAGAAAACGGTCTTATGTTTCAATGGATTCAGGCATATTCGTTGGCTCCGGATGAAGTGCGCGCGGTTTATAAAACATTTCAAGAAGTTTTCCCGCAAGTATATCTTTTCAACTCTTCAAATTCCGGTGATATGTTTGTGGTTGGCGTTTTGGAAAAAGATGCAACAATTCTTAATTTTGACGCTCTTTCTGAAAAAATGTCCGATCCCAAAATTGTTGCTGAGTTTCAGCGCATCTACATTATGAGCCCTTACGAACTTTTGGCGTATCTTGTTACTGAAGGCGACCGGTTCATGGAATTCGTGAGCAGTGCTCGAATTAATACCGACAACAAAAACTTTCTTGAATTTTCGGCGCCCAAATTCATTTACAAAGCGACCGTTACTGAGGCGCTTCGCGAGGTTGATTTTTTGCGAAGCGAATTGAATCTTTATATTTTCGGGCTTGAAGAAAAAGAGGAAGAATTGGAACATCTCAAGCAGTATTTTGAATTTCGGAGACAGCTTCTTCCGGCGCAGGCCGCACTTTCAGAAGGCCGGCTTTTTGAGGCGGTGGAAGCTTATGCCATGGCGCGTGATGCGACAGGCGTGATTCTGCCTTCGGTTGAGAAGCGAATTATGCAGGGCTGCAGCGTTGCCGCGCTTGTAGCCCAGAACGACGCCGGCTCGGACGCTGCCAAAAGAGTGTGGGAGCAGTGCGAGAAGGTGTTTGGAACCATAGAAGTTGATGTTTCAAGCTTAAGGTAAATGAAAATGAGCAATAAGATTCAAAAAGTCATAGCAACAATAAAGGCAAACATTGTTTTTGTGTTGTTTCTTTTTGTGTTTACCGCGACAGGCTTGTATTTTGTCTATCAAAATTTTATTCCTGCTTTGGCTGAGGGTACTTTTTCAGACGACTTTGTTGATATCGATTTGATGAATGACAATGCGGATTCGCGTTGGGTTTTAACTGACCTTGATACGGATTTGATCGTGCAATCATCGTATGAGACTGCAGAGGGTGCGGCATATCTTGAAACGCTTAATGGTTTCAACGGCGCTCAGGCTAATATTGGAGTGAAAAAGACCTATTCGGCGGATTTGGGGGAGAAACAGGTCTGGTATTACTTTTTCTCAGGCGCTATATCGGCGGGAAACGTTAAAGACTATGTCAGTAATGTGGGTGTTTCGCTTTGCGCTGGAGCAGTTGGCGCCGCCGACTCTACCTGCGGCGGGAATAGAATGACTTGGTATGCATGCACTGGCGATTGCTCCACGAAATTAACCAGTTCATGGAATAACATAAAGTTTTATACAACTGATCCGGATGCCACTTCGGGTAGCGCATTTGACCCGGCCAATACTGCCAGTATTGCATTAATGTATGATGCTTCGGCAAAGATGGTTGCCAAAGCAGGCTTTCCATCCCAAGGGTGGGACTTTATGAGATCTGGGACGAAAATAACCTTTACTGCTGGTTCTGCTTCTAATCCGGTAACTTTTCAGGACATAAAAGATTATGCTGTTACGGAAAACTTTAATTCGGTTGATATTATTGCTGACACTTTTGTGAATTTAGGGACGAGTGTGCAGATCGGAGACGGTTCCGCAGCGACATTTTTTGAGGAC
>JBDRSZ010000167.1:0-4244 GCA_043824415.1 bacterium
CACTGCTGGACGAGTTCTGGGGGTATGAGTCCTATCCCACCACGCGCACGGTGGACAACTATATCCTTGACCTGCGTAAGAAACTGGAGGATGATCCCTCTCGCCCGAAACACATCCTGAGCATACGGGGTGCCGGTTACAAGTTCGTCCCCTGAATTTTGTGACAGAACTTTGACGGTATTTTTACAATACCGAAACCGAAACGTGACATTGCAATAGGATAAAAGATTATCTTTAAACAAGTCAACAGTTCAACGTTTCGGTTTAAACCAAAAAAGGAGGATCGAAAAATGTCAACCCGAAGACTTCTTCAATGGATATGTGTGATCATCCTGATCGCACTCACGGCACCCGGTTTTACCCAGACCTCCCAACAACTTCTTCAAAAAGGTCTGCTCAAAGAAAGTAGTGAGGGGGATCTGAAAGCGGCAATAACGATTTATGAGAAAATTGTGAAAGATGGTGATGCAGATCGCTCAATCCGTGCCAAAGCGCAACTGCATATCGCCCTTTGCAAAGAAAAACTGGGCCTCCATGAAGCACAAAAGGAATACCAGGCAGTAATCGATAATTATCCGGAATATCGACAGGAAGTGTCTGTTGCCAAAGAAAGACTCTCTAACCTTGTCAAACTAGCTGAAGCATTGGAGATAGTTACTCCCAAACCTACCTTCCGAAAGATTCGGACGCCGTTCAATATCCCCCAATGGAGCGGAAGCCGTCTTTCTCCAGACGGAAAAACCCTGGCCTTCGGATCCGGAAACGCCATCTGGACCGTCCCGATTCCGGGCAGGGTCGATCCCGATCTGGCCGGCGAGCCAAAGGAATTGCCGGGAGCGACTGATGTTCTGGGTGACGGCCTCTCGTGGTCCGGCGACGGCAAATGGATCGCCTTCAGTCGGGCCTATTCGCGTGATTTGCGTGGCGGAGGGACGCGAATCAATTTCAGGCCTGAGGGGGCACATATTAATGTCATCCCTTCATCCGGAGGAGAGCCCAAAAGAATATCTGTCCCTCAATGGGTGGCTACGAAAGGTAATACGTCACGCCAACTGAGCTTGTCTCCCGACGGAAAAGCCGTCGCGTTCGATTCGGGCGAGCAAATCTATGTTGCCTCAGTCAATACAGGAGATATCAAACAGCTCACTAAGAACGGAGGAATATCCCCATGTTTTTCGCCGGACGGAACGAAGATCTCTTATTTGACGCCTCCAATCCGGCAAGATAATCCTCCAGGCCGGCTTAGCGAAGTATGGGTGATTTCTGCCGATGGAGAAGATCCGGTTAAAGTCAGCGGTGATCTGCGTGAAAACCTGAGCGGATCGAGTCCAACCTGGTCTCCCGATGGCAGGATGATCGCCTTCGGCCGGATCGTCCGTACGCCCAACTTGCGGTCAGAGATCTGCATCGTTCCCCTGTCTGAAAAATGCAGGCCCGTTGCACCTCCCGTTCAGATCGAACTTCCTCAATTCAGCCGTGATTTTGTAACCGGCTGGACGCCAGACAACAAAATCGGACTCCTCCTCGAGACTCCTTATCATGAGTACGTTTACACGGTCCCCGCTTCGGGCGGAAAGGTCAGCCAAGTGAGCCCGATAGACGGCCT
The DNA here is from genome assembly GCA_043824415.1 of bacterium. Taxonomy (GTDB): domain Bacteria; phylum Zhuqueibacterota; class QNDG01; order QNDG01; family DSAB01; genus JBDRSZ01. The sequence continues at coordinate 1,607 of JBDRSZ010000167.1, forward strand.
TGCAGGCATTCCGCGCTGGTCGCCGGACGGGGAGCGGATCTTTTTCAGATGGAAGGGCGGCGGTCTGGCTTCCGTCCCCAGTGATGGAGGAGAGGTGAGTGTTCACACTGGTTTTGACCGCGTCCGTAATGAGAAAGGTTTCTTCACAATATATCCAGGAGCAGGGAATTCTGTTTCGCCGGACGGGAAATTGCTGGTCATTTCGGCTGGAACGGCCACGGCTGGACGGAATATCTACACCATTCCTGTCGAAGGAGGAGAACCCAAGCAGATCACGAGCGGAGGCCGCTATCCCTGCTGGTCGCCGGACGGAAGATGGATCGCTTATCTGGATCAAGAAATCATCGGCGATGAAAAACGTATCGCGACAATATTCAAGATTCCGGCGGAAGGCGGCGAACCCCAAAAAATCACGACCGAATCAGATAATGTCACAGTGGCTGGTATCGACTGGTCCCCGGACGGGAAAACGATCGCCTATTTTTCCAAAAAAGCGGACACACCAGCGGGCACTTTGAACCTCATCTCTGTCGATGGCGGAGAGTCCCGGGAGGTTTGCCCGGTCCAGGACGTCCGCGCTCACAGTGATGTGTCCTGGTCACCGGACGGGCAAAAGCTCGCGTTCGTCTGCAAAGGGAAGATCTGGGTGGTCCCGGCGGAAGGCGGCGAGCCCGTGGAGGTGAAGACGGATGTCGATGCCTGGGCCAGCAAGCTCGATTGGTCCCCGGACGGCCGGAAGATCGCTTTCTCCGGTGATGGCGGTATGGATATTGAATTCTGGTTCATGGAGGATTTCCTGCCTTTGATTGAACATCAGAAATAAACAAATTTTTTGGAGAAAATTTATAAACATAAAAAAGGGCCCGATGAGTAAATCGGGCCTAATTTTTTGCTTCCGAATGGACTCTCCACCTTCGGGAAGTCTATATCTCTTCTTGTTCCGAAATTCGCAATCCGCAATCCGAAATGTCTTTCTATTCCCTCTCCTCCAACTGTTTCCTCAACCTCTCCTGCTCCTCCTTCGCTGCACGAATCCGGGCGAGCGCTTCCATGTACAGTTTCTTCTGTTTCATGGAAGACGCAATTTGATATTCGTGCTCCGCTTCATCCAGCATGCCCTGGACTTCGTAGCCCAACCCCAAATTGTAGCGCGCCGCCGGTTCATTCGGCAATTCCACGACAGCCTTTTTCCAGGCTTCCATGGCTTCCGGCCAGAGTCCGGCTTGCGCGTATTTCGCTCCTACACCGATACTTCCCTTCCCGGGTTCGATCGTACGTTTTTCCGTCTGATAATACGGGGAGATGAGTCTGACAAATTTCTCACAAATTTGCATTGAGAGATCACGAAGAATTTCCCCCTCAGGCTTGAGTGTTTCTTTGCTTCCCTCGATCATCTTCCCGCTGTTGTAGCTCTGGGATTCGCTGCGCGCTGCCAAAAGCCTTCCATCCTCCACGCCGACCACGCGAAAATTGACCGCAACTGTCCCTCTTCGAACCCGGTAGTGCTGATCGACAAGAGTCGTCTTCATGATCTCCTTTTTCACTTTTTTCGTCTTACCCGTAAAAATGTTCTTCTCCTCGACCCACTCGTACTTGCCCGTGCCCACTTTCGTCGATACCTTCTCCGTGCCGCGTTCGTCCGGCTCAATATCATGAGTGACCACCTCCCCGAATATCAGCGCATCCACGCCCAACAGTTTTCCGATCTCGACGGCGGTCTCCTCATTCACGACGCCTGTCTGTCCCAAATTCTGCTCCTCCAGCACGCTGCGAAGCCGATCTCTTTCGATGATCTCGTAATACTCTGTTGTCAGTAATATCTGCTGGAACAGCGTTGCAAACTGGCTTCCCGACCTTTCGGGCCCTTGAAAATCCGCGATGGCAACCTTTTTCACACCCGGGAGATGAATCCCCGCGGCCTTATGAACCTTCACGTTGACCGCCGGCGGCACCGAACACGAAAGCCACATCGCGACAATCGACAGCGCTGCCGTCGTAAAACTCAACCTTTTACTCATCATTTTCCCTCCCTCATCTGGGCTCAATAATCAGACGGTGATCTGTCTAAAATATAATCCTTCGTCTATAAAAAGCAACAAAAAATTAAAATACTTCTGGAAATTCAGCTTTATTTCCATTATCTTTATTGGCGTCATCCAGACGGTGATCAGCACGCACCTATCACACGACATGGAGGAAAGAGCGATGAACGATAAAATCGAATAAAACGGCCTCTTGAAATCCCTCCCGCGGTCTTTCTGGATCGCCAACGTTATGGAACTCTTCGAGCGGGGGGCTTACTACGGTCTGAACGCGCTCCTCGCACGCTACCTGACTGATAAAATCGGCGGCGGGTTGGGATTCGGAGAAGACGATGTCGGACTTCTTCAGGGCGTCGTGTACGCCATGACATATATCATGCCCATCCTGGGCGGAGTTCTGGCCGACCGTTACGGTTACCGTCGATTACTGCTTTTCGCTTTTTCCCTCCTCTCGACGGGCTATTTCATCGCCGGACAGGTGACGAGCTACGGGGTGATCTTTGCTGCCCTCCTCATCATGGCTACCGGTTCGGGCTTGTTTAAACCCATCATCACGGGTACAGTCGCTCGAACCACGAACGAAAAGAATTCAGGGT
>JBDRSZ010000168.1:0-2148 GCA_043824415.1 bacterium
CTCCTATCTCCATCCATCCAGTTCAACGGTGAGGATTGGCTCCGCATACTCACTTTCACTTCTATTTCCTTCATCTATGTTTCCGTATTCTTTACCCTCGGGATGCTCCTGTCTGCGCTCTCCCATCGATCCGCAACAGCTCTGGCTTTTTCTTTGTTCTTCTGGATCTTTTTTGTCATTATTCATCCTTACACAGCCAATTATATGGGTGTTCAACTCTCACCTCTCCCCTCATCCGAGACCTGGTCTCAATTAATAGCAGCCGAAGTAGAAAAAAAATCTGCAGCAATCCGTGAATTTGAGGACAAATACGGTGAGTCATACAGGGCAGGTCGTGCTGAAAGCATGCACTATAACTACTCATTCGACTATATCACAGTGACAAAACCCGACCAGAAATTCATCGACTATTTTCACAAACGAACCCATTATATTGAACCTATAATTCTTGACGCTGCAAATCGGATATGGCAAATTCGAATGGACGAGCTAAACCAATTCCAGCGGCAGCAGAACTTCATCAAAGCCCTTTCCATGGCTTCACCCGCTTTTCTTTACACAAATGCGAACGCGATCTTAGCCCGCACCGACGCCGGTAGTTACTTAAATTTCATCGATCAGGGAAGGGAATACAGACATCAATTGATCCAATGGCTCAACGAGATCAACGCCTCCCAATCGGACAAATGGTTCGTCACGGACGGCCATCTCGACATGGCAGGACTACCTGTTTTTGTCTACAAATCGGAAACCTTCGCTGAGAGCTTTATCCGGGCATGGCGGGCAGTCTTCCTGCTGATTGTGTACAACATTTTATTTTTCTCGCTGGCCGCCGTCGCTTTATCGAGATACGACGTGCGATGAAAGGACGAGACATGCTGAAACAGATCATTCTCAAAGAAATCGCCGATCAGGTACACAAGCTGCGGTTTTTACTGACCGCTTCCATTACGATTCTGCTGTTCTTAGCTTGCAGCATATCCTTCCTTCTTCAATACAGACAAATTTCCGTAGAATACGAGTCACCACAACAACTGGCAAAGTCGACGTTGGAAAACGACAATTTAACACTTGACCGCTTTGTGCGATCAGACTTTTCGATTCTTCAACGTCCTCAACCGCTATGGTTTTGTGTGGACGGCGGATCCGACATGCTCCCAAACGAGTTCCGTGTGGGATCGATGTATTTTCAGGAAATCTATCCTTCCTTTCATCAGAGCCGCGCTAATCCGCTGCTCGAAAAAATAGGCACCGCCGACTGGGTCTTCATCATCACCCTGTTCATCAGCTTTACCGCGTTCGTGCTCAGCTACGACGGTTTTTCCGGTGAGAAAGAAGACGGCACACTCCGATTGATCCTATCCAATTCCATACCCAGGCATCAGGTTCTGATCGGCAAGTTTTTGGGGATTTTCTTCACTGCGCTTATCCCCCTCATCGCAGGACAGCTTCTCAGCACCATCATCATCCAATTCTCAAATCTTGTCATTCTGCAGGGAGCTGACTGGCTGAGGATTATACTCGTTGCCTTTTTATCATGGTTGTTCATCGGCGTCATCATATGCGTCGGCCTCTTCATATCAGCCCTGACGCATCGATCCTCCACAAGCCTCGTCGTCATCCTGTTCGTCTGGATTATGATGACGATCTTCATCCCCCGAAGCAGCGGCACGCTCTCACAGGTTTTCTATGACCTGCCGAGGAGGGAGGAAATCAATCAACAGGCAAACAGAGCCTTAACCGATGCCTACGAAAAAATGAGGCACGTGGACAGATACTATTCTAAGATCGATCGAGCCCGTATGCAAGTGGATGCACTCAAGCTCAGAGCTCAAATCCGATTAAATTACCGTCATCAAAAATTCGAGCAAATAAAACTGGCAATGTCCTTAGCCCGTATATCCCCCGTGTCGACTTTTCAATACGCTGCCGAATCCATCGCTGCTGTTGGATTAACCTATCACAAGCATTTACTCGACCGGTTGATTGTATACCATCAGCAATTGGACGATTTCGTTCTCTCAGAAGAAAGACGCATCTCCGACGATCCGAAAGGATTGATCTCAAATCGGACAATTGAGCGGAAGCCCTTCAACATTAGGGCAATTCCCATCTTCCAAGAACAGCCCATCCCCATTCAACAAAGCC
>JBDRSZ010000169.1:0-16852 GCA_043824415.1 bacterium
AGCGTCTCGACCAGACCTCCTCTTTCATAGAACTCCGCCAAACGGGTCGGCAGGTAGGCCGGGAATCACTCCTCGGCGGGCATCTCCTCCATCAGACCCGAAAGCTCCCTGAGCGCTTCTGCCCAACGCGACGTCGAATCCGCCATGATGGCCACGTGGTATCCCTGGTCCCGGTAGTACTCCGCGATCGTGATCCCCGTGTAAATCGAAGCCTCCCGCGCAGCCACGGGCATGTTGGATGTATTGGCAATCAGAATCGTACGCTCCATCAACGGACGGCCCGTCCTCGGATCGGTCAGATTCGGAAATTCCTTCAGCACATCCGTCATTTCGTTGCCCCGCTCTCCGCATCCGATGTACACAACCACATCCGCATCCGACCACTTGGCCAGCTGATGCTCCACCATCGTCTTTCCCGTGCCGAAACCTCCGGGGACTGTGACCGTCCCCCCCTTAACCACCGGGAACAAAGTATCGATAACCCTCTGGCCCGTGATGAGCGGGACGCTCGAATGGAGACGCTTTTTTATCGGCCTCGCTTGCCGCACCGGCCACCGGTGAAAAAGTTGCAGGGATTTTTTCTCATGTCCCATCTCGACGACGCAAACTTCCTCATCAACCTTGTATTCCCCTTCGGAAGCGACCTTCATCACACGACCCGACACGCTTGGAGGAACGGGAACGCGATGCTCGATACGGTCTGTTTCCTGGATGATACCTATCACCTGTCCAGGCTCTGCGATATCCCCGACTTTGATCTGTGGGGTAAAAAGCCACTTTCGCTCCCTGTCCAGCGCCGGTATTTTTACTCCTCTTTGAATATATTTTCCAGAGACTTTCTTGATCGATTCCAGCGGCCGCTGCACACCATCGTATATCGAACCCACCAGACCCGGCCCCAACTCCACCGAAAGCGGCATTCCCGAGCCGTAAACCGCTGCTCCAGGAGCCAATCCCGTCGTGTCCTCGTACACCTGAATGACGACCTTGTCCCCCTGGAGCCGGACGATCTCCCCGATGAGTCTTTCCTCGCCCACCTCGACCAGCTCCAGCATCTGGGCACATGCAACGCCCTTCGCATGCACCACCGGCCCTAAAACACGGCTGACCTTACCGATGACTTCGTACAATGATTACTCCTGATATTGCAATATCAATACTTTTGCTATTCATTTAAAATATATTTTGGAGAAAACGAATCGACAGTCTCATATATTCTCCGAAGACTCGGTGAATAGTTGATCGCATTATGTAAATTCCAGTATGATTGCACAAATTCACCCAACTTGCTATTATAATCAGGTCCTATCTTAGCTGTACTACCCATTTGTGGAACAAGGGCTTCCCGTAAGTAACGTTTTCGTGATCTATTAGCTAAATTTATTAGTACCTGTTTAGGATCATCCAATTCATCAGGATTCGATGGAATAAGACGACTTGTAATCCCTAAAAACTTCGCAAACGATATCCTGTCTGCTATCACCCAAGATTCGACTTCCTTTACTGCCACCCTGAAAATTAAGTTTGAATGTTTTTCTTCTCTTAGCCATTTTTTGACCAATATTGGAGCACATTCAATTCGATCCAGATCGGTAAGCACAATGAATGACGTCCCTTTAGCAGCATTATTAAAATCATTTATCCTTTTTTCTAAATAACTCTTTCCAATTTTGCCAAAACATGCACCCACGAAATATTTACGACTTGATTGTTCTAAAATCTTTCTTAACACAGTTTCACTCAACTGATCTTCTACGGCGAGATTAATTGAAATAATCTCACACATCAAACACGTCCATTTGATTGACTTCTTTCGGCTCTGTATAAGGAATAACCGTATCGGCAATACTGAGCCCTCCCTCAAGTAATTCCTTTATGTCACTTTTACTCGAGGCTAACTGAACGAATGTACCTTCATTCTGAGGTATTAACATCAATGTTTCTTCTCCTCCAATACCCAGATCAGACAGCAAGTCATAACTATGAGTACTAATGATTATTTGACGTTTTTGTTTACTTTTTATCCTCCAAATTAGTCCAGGCAACTTGCGTACCACGCCGGGATGTAACGATAATTCCGGCTCCTCTAATAATAAAAGAGAATCACTCTCCAGCATAGACCATAAAAAGGCAATCAAACGTAAAGTTCCATCAGAAAATTGTTCCTCGTTTTGTCGAGCTCCTTTTGGTCTCCAATGCTCATATACTGCCTCAAGATGTGGCAGCCCCGCCAGATCTTTTGTATTTGCGAGTTGTTTTAGATATGGAACTGCAAAATGCAATGCTTCTTCAATTTTACTCAATCGTTTCTTCCTTGTTTTATCAGGTGTTCTAGCAACCATTTCTAAAAAATTTCTTCCAAATGAATCGTCCTTCATCGGAGGACCTGAGAATGATTCAGGATACCGAAGTAACTGCGGTACTAGATGGAAATACTTCATTGATTCAAAAAATTTCACGATTTCTCGAAATTTGGCATTTGCACTAATTTGTTGCAAATGAGTCTGAGTTAGTCTTAACTTATCTCTCTCATCATCTGGATTAGGTCGATTGAGAATGAGTTCATTACCTTTCCATACCTTTTCATATTTTAAAAAGGGTTGCCTGTGTCCGCTAGTTTCTTGTATTATACCAATACCATACTTCCAGAAGGGTTTTGAATTAAATGTTTCAGCAAGATGTACTTCTATTTCAATCTGTGGTTCTCTTCGTGCTGCAAGACACCGAATTTTAGAAATTCCACCACGATCACTAACTGCTTGTTGCAATCCCCCACCTTGCTTAGCGATCTCTTTCATAAAGCGAAATACATCTAAAAAATTGGATTTGCCAGAAGCGTTCGGTCCGACAAGAAACATTCGTTGCCGAAGGGGAACATCCACAGACTGAAAGTTTTTCCAATTTTTTAGAATAATTCTTGAAATTATCATCTCTTGCCTCCAAAGGCAAAAATAAATTATGTTCCTTTTACAACATCACCTGCTTCATCACCACCAGCCTCATCTCGTCTTCCATTCGTTCCATGCGCGCGGAAAACCGATTGTCGAACAGCATCCTCTCATCCGAAGAAACCAGAACAACGCCCCCTTCGGGAAGAACCTGATCCGACAACACGAGCTTCACTTTCCTTCCTGTCTCTGTCGAGAGTTCCTTTTCCATTTCGGACAACACCTTATTCGTCAATCGCTGTTTCTCCACATTTCCATGTAAAATCCGGACCTCGTCCGCATCCAGCGCCAGCACACCCTCTTTCACCATTTTCCTTATGTAAACAACGTAAGTGTCCGATTGACGGAACGCATCCAGCCGCTTCGCCACGCTCTGGAATACCTTCGAAATCAATTCCTCCCTGGCCCGCAGAGTCTGCCTCTTGATTTCTACATGGACGCCCGAAAGAATCCGTTTTTGGATCCCTTTGGCTTGCAGCTCAGCTTTCTTCAGAAGCTCTGCTTTAATCTTTCCGGCTTCCTTTTCTGCATCGGACAGAATCCTGTCCGATTCCTTCTTCGCCTGTTCGAGGATGGAGGCAGCTTCATCATCGGACTGATCCCGGATCTCCTTCCGTAGAACTTCGGAAGTCGAATGTTGATCTTCAACAGAATTTATCGGCTTGCTTCTCCGCACAATTCTCCCTCAATAAAGGAGTGATTATTCTGGCAAACCCCCAAAAACGTAAACTCACAAACGAACGCCCACGGCTGCACGAATCAAATCCCTCACGGACCCCCTTCCTTCCATCCTACCCAGCCTGTCCGGTATTTCGATGATAAGAGGAAAGGTTGTCTTGTACAGGTATTGATTGACTTCCTGACGAATCATCTCTGCCACGCGTTCCGGGATGATGATGATTCCCAACTCCTCCGTCTGAAAAGCCTTCCGCAGGCTCTCCCGCGCGCCGTCTGGAGAATCAACGACATCGCCTTCAATGCCTGCAAGACGGAATCCGAGAACAGTATCCTCGTCTCCGATGACGTAAAACTTCAAATCGCTCCCTCAAACCTTTCCGAGAATCATGATTGCGATAATCAGGCCGTAAATAGCGATTCCTTCCGCCAGTCCCACGAAGATGAGAGCCCGCCCGGCGAGTTCCGGTTTTTCCCCAATAGCGCCCATGGCCGCAGCGCCGACGTACCCGACCGCTGCACCCGCGCCCAGCGATCCGACACCCACGGCGATAGCAGCTGCTAAAAACGCAAATTTAATCACGCCCGGATCGGTTTCTTTCGCTCCAATCCCCTGTGCCCCGGTAACCATGCTCGTATTCGTTTCATGCGTCTGGGCCACTGCCTTATACACGCCCGTGCCCACAACCACAAAAATGAAGAAAACGAATAAGACTCCAAATCCTACAAGTTTCCTCCTGAAAATTTCCTGACAAACAGTCCTCAATTCAGCGCCTCCTTTCATCGAAAAAAATACTTGGTTTGATTAATTCACAAACCACAGATGAACACAGAGTAAAACACGGAAATAAAAAACACGGCAAAATTGGTATATAATTGTCCTTCAGATTAATTTTTTAATACTCATTATTTTAATTCTATGTTTTCTCTTTATCTGTGCTGTTCCGTGTTGATCTGTGGTAAATAATTCAGGGTAGCAATTCCACAATGTCTCACACCTCATAATCCACGACTTTTCTCTCCATGCGCACTTCTCGGATGAAATCCCTCGCCTTCACATGCTCTGGATGACCTTGATAAAGTTCGAGACTTTCTCTATCCCGAAATTCCGAGTAAAGGACGATATCGAAGGCATCCTCTGATTCGTTGAAACTGATCCCCACTTCCAAAAATTGTATCTCTTCGATCGTCGATTTCAAGCCTAAAAGGCGAGCCTCCATCTCTCGGAGATTCTCCTCCTTGCTCCTGCCGTCGGCGAATTCCTTCAGATTCCACATGACGATGTGCTTGACCATCATCCGTCCTTTCACTCAGCAATAAACAATCTCGAACCGTCTTCAGTCTTTGCTTACCGCATCCCTACGCCTTCATCTCCTCACTCAGAGGACGGTACGCCACATTTCCTTGCTCGAAAAACCGGCTGAAGAATTCGTAAAACTCGAGCCGTACGGCCTGTATCGTTACGACCAATCCTTCGAGACAGATGATGATGACATTCCCTACGATCAACACAAGGATAGAGACAACACCTCCTGCCATTCCGCCTACCGCATCGGAGAGCGCAAAAATGGCCATGAAAAGACCTGCGTGTGCCAGTCCGAAAGCTGCGACACGGATAAAAGAGACCGTGTTCGCAAGGAAGCCTAAAAATATTTCGAGAAGCTCGACAATGCCCCCCATGATTCCTGTCGCCACGCCTTCGGGAAATAATTTCCGCTTTCCCCGCGCAAGATGGACGATGGGTTCTTTTAAAAACAGAAGAACGACAGAAACGAGCATCAGGATGGGGATGATGCGGCTCACGTTGCCGCTCGCCTCGGCCCGAGTCGTAATCATCCGGGTGGCGACCACAATACCGCACCAGTAAACGATGACTGCCAACAGGCCGGCTTTATCGAAAACAGCGCCCAAAATATCCTTCTTCCGTATACCGTTCACGACGTTGATTCCGATGGCCAACGTCACCATACCGATTCCGAAAAAGATAGCCACTCGAAAGAGCTGCGTGATGGATTCCATCGGTTTCATCCAGAGCGCGGGCAGCAAATCTTCCACACCGAAGATACTCCCGAACAACAACCCGAAAACCATGCTGAAGCATCCGCCGTAGAACAGAAGCCATCCAGCGCTCTTTTGCGCGGCCTTCCTGCCCTTCATCGCAAGAAACGCCCCCACGCCGGAAAGGACAAAGCCGTGTCCGACATCTCCGAACATCATGCCGAACATCAACAAAAAACTGATTCCCAAGAGCGGTGTCGGATCAATCGTCCGGTAGGCCGGTATGCCGTATGCCGACGTGATGAGTTCAAAAGGTCTGAACAGAGGCGGATTCTTCAGCTGCACGGGAACATGAATCTTTCCTTCCCTGACAGAAGGAATATCTTCAGCGGGGATTCCCTCGACAATGCAGCGATTCTCAGTCGCCCTGCGGATTTTTCGGACGAATCGCTCCCGCTCATCCCGCGGAATCCAGCCCGACAGGAGAAAAGTCCGCTCCGTCCTGCGGAAGTATTTCATAATCCGTTGCTTCAGAGCCTCCCTTCGGGTCCTGTAGAGAACCGAACGCAGAAACGCTCCGCTCTCTCTCGCTTTTTTCCCGAGTTCTTCCTCGACAGTACGGATCTTTTTCCGAATTGTCTCTATCTTCTCGTCCAATTCTTTGAACAGCTCCGGCGAGGCCATGTCCTTTTCTTCATTCAGCGTCAGGGGCTGGAATCCCGCCTCCTTCAAAGCCGATTGCAATCGTTGGTTGTCCCGCCTGAGTGCAACCACGAAAAGCGTGGTCATCCCACCAAAACGGCCGACAGGAGCAAGCACATGCAGGATCGAACCCAATCGTTCCCGGAGAATTTCCATATTCTCATCGGCGATGCGCCCAGTATCCACGGCGAGATAAGAATGCGCGTCCCTACTCACTAAAGGCAGTCGGAGGCTCGGAACTTCGTGTATTCGGGATTCGAGTTCCTCCAATCGGCCGAGTTCCTTAACAGCTTCCTCCCGAGCATGCAATTGACCCTCAACATCCCGTTCGATCTCAGCAACCTTTTCATCCAAAGATTGCCAAGCTCCCTCTGCAGGCTTGGCCTCTTCAACACTCACCTCCAGATTGAGCGCTTTCAACAAGCGCTCAACGCGCTCGCGCCTGCTCTGCATCTCAGCCGTTTCCTCACCCGTTCCTGCCGTCGTCAGTGTCTGAGCCCACTGCTCCATCTCCGCGGAATCCACAACCTGGAGCAATCCATGCTGCACGACAGAATCCGCGACCCGATCCACGTCCTTCTCCGAAAAAACAACATGTATTTGCTCCATTTTTACTGTGGTAAACATCCTTCACCTCACAGAACGAGAAGCGCTTCCGCTTCTTGAGAAGCAATTCCATATACTTTTGCCTGAAGGAGTGAACGAATATTCTTCGTCTCGATGCGCATCAGATAAAAATACCCGAAGATCGCTCCTATAGAAAAAGGAAACGCTCCGAACGCTTTCCTGGCTTCGATGTTGAGCACATGATGAAGAAACCGTTCGAGCATTTCAATGCCCTCGACTCCCTGCCATTCCGCTGGAAAAGGCATCTCGCTCTGTCGGACCACATCCTTAAGGACTTCCGACACTCCGCTTCCCGATGCCACACGACGGATCGTATCCGCCCCCAGACGGAAACCATGGGGCAGGAGCCAATCCGCTACAGTAGCCGCAGGCACATTATAATAATGCCTGAACCGCCCAATCCAGCTGAGATTTTTCAGGTCGATCTCAATACCCACGAGTCGTCTGACGATCTGTCTGTCGTTTCGTTTCAGCGATTCGACAGCCTTCCACAAACGATCGAACACATCTCTATCAACGGCCAATTCTACGGGAAAAAGAGATCGCTGCTCCGTGTACGCCGGACCAGCACCGGCCACGATTTTCTGAAAAGGCGTTCCATCCAAAAGTGCAACGACTTCATCCAAGTGTCGTGCGGCGACAAGCGCATCTGCGGGGAAATCGTACGACACTTTCTCCCAGTGAACTTTAGACGCAACTCCCTTTTTATGATGCCATTCCCTGAGGAGCGCCTTCAGGTGTTCCCCATCATATCGTTCCAATAAAAGAGCAACGATTCGGCGGACATTCCCTCTGCTGTTCTTCTCGATGACGCGGAGCTGGCGGACTTCTTCCTGAAAGAGTGTCTGTTCGACATCTACAGGATCTTCGTAGGTAGTCATCTCTTTGATTTTTCCGAGATGCGTCTGAGATAGAGTGAAAAAGAATTCCTTCAAATCCTTTGCCGCTGCCAATGTTCTCAGCACGGATTCCGTCAAAAAGAAAGACCGCATGGCCCGAACCTTGGCGTTGACGTATCCGTACGTTTCGATGGAACTCATAGCGAACGGACATCCTCCCCTAAAACCATCCGGTACAAAATCTCTTCGGTCTCCTCGACAGCCTGTTTTTTCTCTTCCCAAAGTGATTGACCGGCCTGGATTGCCTTATTCAGCTCCTCTTCTCTGCTTTCCCGTGCTTCTTCTTCAACACGGCCGATCAGGGCTTTGGCCTCCTCCTGACCCTTCTCTCTGGCTTCCGTAATAATCTGCTTCGCCCTCTCTTCGGCTTCGATCCGGATTTGATTTGCCTTTTCCCTCGCCTTGTTCACGCGTTCACGGGCCTTTTTCTCTTCTTCCAAAATTTCTTCGATGACTTCCTTCACGGTATCCACCAATCATATTCAAGATAGAGTCCACTTCAGAAGTGGACTCTATCTTCTGTTATTTCATTCCGACGAGGTGGTCATATTTTGTGACCACCCTGGTCTTTTCTTTGCTCGTAAGCGAGAACATGAAATCCGGGGGAAAACGTTCTGCATTTCGATTGATGATAATAACATCATTCCTATCAAACAGCATCGGACACTCCCGCCGGCGACGATTCGTCTTCCTCCTCCGAGTCTTCCTCGGGCAGGGTTCCTTTCTCCAATAAAATCTGACGCAATCTCTTATCGCGATGAAAATCCTTTGTCAGGAAAACAGCGCCAACCGCCGAAGGAAGATACGTCACGAGCATTCTCCAGATCAGCACGGAAACACCGATCAGATGTTGCGGCATGAAAAGGGAGAAGAATCCCAAGTACGTAAATTCCCAGATGCCCGCTCCTCCAGGAGTCGGAGCAAGATAAATAATGGGACGCATCAGGAACTGAACAGCCACCGCCCTCAGCAGGGACGGATGAAACCCGAATCCCCAGAGTATGGCAATAGCAATGAAATAATCGGCAATAAAAGCTGCAAGAATCCATCCCGTCGCCCGGACGATCATAAACTTTCGTTTCTTGAGATACGTCCAAAAAACCTTGCTGAACTGGTCGATCTCATGAAACAGACGTTCCTCCAATGCAATGATGCGCTCAATGTGCAAGAACTTGATGCGTCCCCACCATCGCACCAAAGAGGAAGCGATATTCTTGATTTTGTGAGGATAGAACAGTGTGATGATGAAAAAAACGACGATGACGATCAATGGGAGCGAAATCACTTTGATGATCTGAGCAAAGAATTTCCCACTCGCTGGATTAGTCTTCATAAAGAATAGAATGGGAATGTTGAAAAGAAAAAGAAACACTGGAAGAATCGCCCGGAGCACTGTGATGGCCATGCTTTCGCTCAATCGCATCTTTTCCCTGTGGAGCAGATACGCATGCATTGAAAACGTCCCTACGAGTACCGGAACCACAGCGGCGACGACGCTCCCCTCTAGGCGGATGGCAGCAGCCCGCCCGACGCCCATCGGAGAACGTGAATCGTGCTTGGCCATCGTGACGAAAGCCATTCCATCCAACAACCAGCGTACAACGCCCAAGCCCAGTAGAACCGGTATAAAAATCCACTGAAAACGAGCCAGTTGCTGCCACGTCTTACTATCCGTCGTCCACACCATGATCCCCACCATCACGGTCACGGACAGAATGATAAAAACGGCAAAACCTTTGGCAAGAATCGATTTTTTAACCTGAAAACCCATACCTCATCCCCGCTCAAAGACATCCGATCCTTACCAGCGAATCGAATGCTACAGCCGGCGTCCTAGTGGATAAAGGAAAAAATCAGCTTGTTCCCCACCCGATTTATACCCCTTTCCGAATACAGACAAAATCGAACAAACATACAGATTTCTTCTCAATATATCAAGCAATTTCTCGACAGCATAGTATATAGAAAAAACCCGTGACACGGACGCCACGGGATCGGACAATCGACATCTATCGTATGAACAGGCATGAAAGAATCGGGGAGTCCTGCCGCTCTCACCCTTTCAAGTTTTTCTGGATCACTTTGGCCAGCCGCTTTACGCCTTCGACGATTTCATCCTCCGACGGATATGAGAAATTGATCCGCATCGCGTTCTTTCCCCCCCCGTCTGCGTAAAAACCCGTTCCCACGACATATGCCACCTTCTCCTCCAATGCCTGATAGAACAACGCATCCACGTCACAATTCGACGGCAGCTTCATCCAAAGGAAAAGTCCGCCCTCCGGTTTGGTCCAGTGGATCTCCGGATGCTCCGGCATGAACTCCTCCAATGCGTTGAGCATCGTCTCTCGTTTTTTCTTGTACAGCGCGACATTCTCCTCGATATGTGCATCCAACAAACCGCGTCTGCAGTACTCGTAGGCGATTGCCTGCGTTAAAGGCGGTGTGCAGAGATCCATAGCCTGTTTCGCAATGATGAATTTTTCGATGATCGCATCGCTCGCCACCACCCATCCCAAACGGAGTCCGGGAAAAAGAATCTTCGAAAACGTGTGGAGCGCGATAACGTATCCCTCGCCTTTGTCCAATTCGTAAAGGGACGGCAGATGCTCTCCTACATACCGAAGCTGTCGATACGGTGTATCCTCGATGACTAAGATTTGGTATTCCCTGGCCAATTCAAGGAGAAATTTTCTACGATCCAGACTCAAGGTCACGCCGGCCGGATTCTGGAAATCGGGAACGACATAGATAAATTTCGGCAGATCCGCAACCAACCGCATCTCTTTGAGCTTCTGAGCCAAAGGTTCAATCTGCATCCCGTCGTCATCCAGCTCGACACCCACGAACCTCGCCGAATAACTCTTAAAGGCGCCCAACGCCCCGACGTAAGAAGGCCGTCCGATGATGACCGGATTGTGCCGGTTGATGAACACCTTGCCGACCATGTCCAGCCCCTGTTGCGATGCACTCGTGATGAGGATGTTCTCCCGCTCAGCCTTTACTCCATCCTTTTTCATGATTTTAATGATTTCATCCTTCAGCCTCGGATCTCCCTCCGTCGGCCCGTACTGCAAGGCCCACTTTCCCTCCCTCAGGATGACCTCTTTGGCAAGTTCAGCAATCTCCTCGATGGGAAACGTCTGCGGAGAAGGAAGCCCGCCGGCAAAAGAAATGATGCCGGGCTGCTGCGTCAGCTTGAGAAGTTCCCTGATAACCGACTTCTTCAATCCCGCCACGTTGACGGAAAACATACTCTCCAACCTTCCGTAGCTGAACATGGGGTATCCTCCGATGTATTTTAAAAGAGAGAAATGGTTCATAATAACCATAAAACCTTTAGTAAAGTACAAAACGGCTCTCCAAAAAGCAAGATGAAAAGTTCGCGTAAATTCTCCTTTGATTCCTCTGAAGAATTTACTATTTTCACATATCATCAAGGGACATGCAAAAGGAAGCAATAGGATAGTTGTCCTGCTCCATTAACCATTCTGTTAATATACGGAGGAAACTATGAAACGACGACTGCCCGTTCTTACTGTGCTCTGCACGACAATTATACTCGTTTTCTCCAGCGGGTATCCTCAAGAAAACACGCAAACCATTCTCGACATGCGGGTGCTCCAGTCTCTCATCAACGAAACATCCGGTGCGCTCCAGATGCATCACATCATCGAGATGGGAGGCTATCCCAGAGATCGGCAAGCCGAGGAATACGCTTCAACCTATTTTGAAACTCAGTACATCTTCGACAAAGCGTCGGAATACGGATTCTCCGACGTCCGGATCGAGCGATGGCCCAGTTCTTCTCCGTTATGGGACGGACAGGCGGGCGAACTCTGGATAGTCGAACCCGAAGAACGTCTCGTCATTAACTACCGCGACATCGTTACGGCACTGGCGCCCAACAGCTCTTCCGGCGAATGGACCGGCGAACTCATCTTCGTCGGAGAGGGAGCCAGCGAATCCGATTACGAAGGCAAGAACATCAAAGGAAATTTCGTCCTCACCAGCGCATCGCCCGGTCGGATGTACAACCTGGCCGTCAAGAAATACGGCGCTGCCGGCATTATCTCCTACGGCGTGATCAATAATTTCTTCGAGTTCCCCGATAAGATCACATGGAATTCACTCCCCACGGGTCGCGGATTCCCGGGAATGGGCGCTCAGGATACGACACCGCCGCCCAAAGCTTTCGGATTCAATGTCTCGCCCCGTATTGGGGACGATTTAAGGCGTAAGCTCGCATACCTCCCCAGAAACGGAAAAATCTCCATGAAGGCTATCGTGAAAGCCACAGAGAGGGAAGTGGACAACGAACTCGTCACTGCGCTCATCCCCGGCGACGGCAGCACCGACGAAGAAATTGTCCTCACGGCCCATCTGTTCGAAGGAATACACAAGCAGGGAGCCTTGGACAACCACAGCGGCTGCGCGTCCATACTCGAAGCAGGCCGTACCCTCATCAAACTCATGGACGAAGGAAAAATTTCCCGTCCTGCTCGGAACCTGCGCTTCTTGTGGGTCCCTGAAATCAGCGGGACATTTCTCTACCTCATCCGTTTCCCTGAAGAGACGAAAAAAATGATCGCCAACATCAACCTGGACATGGTGGGCGAGAATATACACAAGAACCTGAATTCCCTCCGCCTGTACCAGAATCTCAAGTCCCGTGCCCACTGCATCGATGACATCGGCGCCGCGCTCTTCGAATGGATGGGGCAGATGAGCCTCGGAAGCCAGCCAGTCGTCGATCCGATGGGTACCATCACACCATTCTACTTCAACGTCATGCCGTTCTCAAGCGGCAGCGATCACATCGTCTTCCAGATGCAGGAATTTAAAATCCCTGCTGCTTTCTTCAACAACTGGCCGGATATGGTATACCACACGAGCCACGACCGGCCCGACATGGCCGATGCATCTCAGTTGAAAAGATCGGCTATCCTCACGGCGGCCATAGCCGTCTCTATCGGCGGAGGGAAAGAAACCGATGTCGTTCGCCTCGGCAGTCTGTGTCTCGGACGGTCGCTGGACCGGATGGTTCAGAAAGCGTCCGATGAACTTGGAGATCTCGCGATTACGCCCGAGGAAAACCTCGTCGAACGATTCCGAGACTCGAAGTACATCGTTCAATCCCAGTCGGAAATCGAAAAACAGTCGTTGGGTTCTCTCGCTGCAATCGCGGGGAACGACAGCAGGGCTAAGACATACGTTTCGCAATTACTCACCGAACTGGACAACGGCAAGAAAACCGCAGAACGGACATTGGATAACGGATACGGATCGCTGTGCGCTCGGTTAGGAACCAAAGCAACAACACCCGCCAAATCTCAGATCGAGAAAGACATGGCCCGTCTGATCCCCGCGGACGTTCCGAAAGCACTCCCCAAAGAAGATGCCGGTGAAATGAGCCTCTTTTCACTGTTCATGGGCCCGCGCGTGTTCGTCAGGGGCATAGGCAGAAACGAATCCATGGAGCTCCGCTACTTCATCGACGGAAAGCGGAGCATGCTCGACATCCGGAATTTGGTAAGCGCCGAATTCGGTCCCGTTCCGTTGAAAGCGACAAAGGAATACTTCGAAAAATTAGAAGAAGCAAAATACTTGACGATACAGAAAAAATAGCCACCACTACAAAAGTGGGGCTGTCCAAAAAGTCGAATAATGCCGTCTTTGCGAGGAGCTTGCGACGAAGCAATCTCCCAGATTTTATTGAGATTGCTTCGCTAACGCTCGCAATGACAGTTTTGTTTTTCAGTCCTTTTTGGACAGCCCCAACACCTGATATGTTTTAACCACAAGCACCACATCCCAAGCGACCAACAGCATAGTTAAAAATTGAATTTTGGCGAATAAGCGGTTCATATTGGGGGGCTTCTTGATAAAACAATCTCCATTTGAAATTTGGCATTTGGATTTTATTTGGATTTTGGGTTTTGTCATTTGGAATTTGATACATTCTTCATTTCACTTTTTACAAAAGTTGAGTTAAAAACAAAATCCTCTCTTGGACAAAAGGAAAATCAATATGCAAGCACTCATCGTCTATGCCTCGAAACACGGATGCACCGAAAAATGCGCCATGAAGCTCATGGAAAAACTCAAAGGTCAGATCGACCTGGCCAGCCTGAAAGCCAAACCCAAAATCAATTTCGATAAATACAACACTGTTATCATCGGCGGCTCAATCCACGCCGGGCGAATACAGAAACGCGTAAAAGAATTTTGCGGGAAACACGCCGATCAGCTTCTCACCAAAAAGCTCGGCCTGTTCCTATGCTGCATGGAAGAAAGCGATACAGCCCGAAAACAGTTTGACGAGGCCTTCCCTGAAGATCTCCGCAACCACGCGAAAGCCACCGGCCTCTTCGGTGGGGAGTTTAATTTTGAAAAGATGAACGCCATCGAAAGGGCGATCATCAGAAAAATCGCAAAACCAGATCAAAGCATTTCGAAGATTGATGAAGAAGCGATACAGAAGTTTATTGAAGACTTGAACAGCACATAGTCTGTAGATTCTGAGATATGTTTATAATTCGGACTTTAGCAAATTTCCTTTTATGATCATGGAAAGTATGTCAAGCCTGAAGCTTGTCCTCGACTTGATCGAGAATTTTTAATCAGGCATCCAGGGGGCGGGGACAATCTAATAGGGATTCCCCACCCATAGATTCCCGCTCAAAATCCCGATCTTCCAATAGTTAATATTATTGAAAAATCGGGACGGGAATGACAACCCCTCGTTTGCTTGGAATCCACCTTGCCACTTTCCTTGATTCCTGATCTCATAGACTCCAAGAAGTCTGACCTTTCAAGTCTTATTGTTTTTCCTCACCCGCCTTTCCGCCAGCGCCGTATACAACACCGGGACGACAAACACGGTAAGCACCTCAAACACCATCCCGCCGAACGCCGGAATGGCCATGGGCACCATCACATCCGAACCCCGACCCGTAGAAGTGATCACCGGTATTAAAGCCAAGACAGTCGTGGCCGTCGTCATCATCGCAGGACGGATGCGCCGCGCTCCGGCAAACACCGTCGCCTCGCGGATTTCCGACACGGTCGATGGATTGACCTCAGCGAAACGTTGTCTGATGTACGTCGTGATGAGCACGCCGTCGTCCGTCGCAATACCGAAGAGAGCGAGAAAGCCGACCCACACGGCGACTGAGAGATTGATGGGGTGCATCTGAAAGAGCGTGCGCATGCTCTCCCCTGCGAAGCTAAAGTTCATGAACCATCCCTGTCCCCAGAGCCAGATCATCACAAATCCGCCGGCCCAGGCCACAAAGATACCTGAAAAGACAATGAGGGTTGTAGAGACCCTGCGAAACTGAAAATAGAGAATGAGGAAAATAACGAACAACGCCAGGGGCAGGATGATGCGTAACCTCTCAGTGGCCCGAATCTGATTCTCATAGCTGCCGGCGAATGTGTAGTTCACTCCTGCGGGTATGATGAGTTCTCCTTCATCGATCTTGTTCTTGAGAAATCGTTGGGCCTGCTCGACGACATCCACTTCCGCCCATCCTTCCTTCTTGTCAAAAAGGACATACCCGACAAGAAACGTATCCTCGCTCTTGATCATCTGAGGCCCCCGAACATAATTGATCCTGGCCAGCTGTCCTAACGGAATCTGCACACCGCCCATGCCGGGGATAAGAATTTTTTCGAGTGATTCACTATCACCCCGCAGTTCCCGCATGTACCGGACACGCACAGGATACCGCTCCCGACCCTCCACTGTCGTGGTCAGCGGCTTCCCTCCGATGGCCGTCTCGATAATATCCTGCACTTGGCGGATATGGATGCCGTACCTCGCGACGGCACGGCGGTCGATTTCGATCTCAAGATAAGGCTTGCCCACGATCCGGTCGGCGAATACAGCCGACGACTCTACCGCCGGCACCTGTTTCAGAAACCGCTCCAGTTCCAGTCCGACTTTCTCGATCGTCTCAAGATCCGGCCCTCTCACTTTGATGCCCATGGGCGCGCGCATGCCGCTCTGGAGCATGACGAGACGGGCAGAGATAGGTTGAAGCCGTGGCGCGGAAGTCGTCCCCGGCAGCTTTGCTGCTTTCACGAGTTCGTCCCAGATGTCATCAGCCGTGCGGATGTGGTCTCTCCAGTTGCGGAAAGGCTTGCCGCGCTTGTGGGGGACAAGCTCACCTCGATCATCTCTGACGAAACTCCCGTCTTTATCCACCTTGAATTTTATCCTCTTGCCGCTCTTGTCGACAATATACTCCGGCTTGTAGTTCACCACCGTCTCGATCATTGAGATCGGCGCAGGATCTAACGGCGAATCGGCTCGGCCCAGCTTGCCCACCACCATTTCCACTTCCGGCACCGAATATAGGGCCATATCTATTTTTCTGAGAACATCGGAAGCTTCCTCCATGCCTGCATGAGGCATCGTCGTGGGCATGTAGAGATATGATCCCTCATCCAAGGGAGGCATAAACTCCTTCCCCAGACCGGGGAAGACATGCTGCATCGTCTGGTATGGGCGGGATTTTTTAATGAAACGGGGCATGAACCCGAAGAGACGCCCGAATCCGATCCAAACCGTGGTCCCGACAACGACGAGGAGGATGGGACCGATGATAATCTTCCTCTTGTGGTCGAGGTCCCATAGAAACATGCGCGGATAGTTCCGAATGAAGAGAAAAAACATGCCCATGACCACGATGAGGACGAACGCTACACAAATGCAATTCACGACGCCCGAACGTCCGTACCCCAAAGGCGCCCACGTGGATGAGAGGACGGCCGCCACGATGAAGATGACAATCCAATTAACGGCGCGGGGTGCGTAATGAATCACGCGCGTCCCCAGCCGACTCTTCATCAAGTGGAATACACCGAACAGAATGAGGACGGATCCGATCCACCATTTAATTGTAAACAGAGTGAATACACCCAGAACGATAAACAGACCGTGCAGGAGGGTACGAAACCGTCCGGTTTTGATCCTTTTCGTATACAGAATGTGAG